>NZ_JBBIAR010000039.1:0-86147 GCF_054185165.1 Bradyrhizobium sp. UFLA05-109
GCGTGTCCAATGCGAGTTTGCGTTTCATGACCGTTGCCACGTCGCTCATTCCCGGACTGGACGAGATCGTCAGGCGCGGTGATCCCAGGCGTCGCAGCGACATCGCGCGCGCCATCGCCGATTTGTTCTTCCAGGACGCTGCCAAGCTCAGGCCTGATCTCGTCGATCTCTTCGACAACCTCCTGATCGATCTCGTTCCGCATGCCGATCTGACAGCGCGCATCGATCTCGCCGAACGGTTTTCGCGCGTGGGCAACGCGCCGCGCCACCTCATCGGCCAGCTCGCGCGCGAGAATGAAATTCAGGTGGCGGGCCCCGTGCTGCGCCGCTCGCCGGTGCTCGACGAAGCCGCGCTGATCGAGATCGCGCGCCTGAAAGGTCAGGGTCACCTTCTCGCCATGACCGAGCGGCCCATTCTGTCCGCCGATATCACCGATGTGCTGGTCGAGCGCGGCGATCGCGACGTGGTGCGGCGTGCTGCCGGCAATGCCGGTGCGATGTTTTCAGAAGGCGGCTATTCGGAGCTGATCAAACGAGCGGCGCAGGACGGCGTGCTGACGCTCAAGATCGGCCAGCGCGATGATCTCTCCGGCGACCAGCTCAAGGAGCTTCTGGGCGGAACGCTGGATGTCATCCGTCGTCGTCTGTCGAGCGTGGTCAAGCCTGCGCGCCAGATGGAGATCAGGCGGGCGATGAACGAGATCGAAGAGGCCTCGCTGCCGCAAGGTCCGCGCCGCGACTTCTCGGCGGCGCAGCGCACCGTGCTCGGTCTCAATCGCGAAGGCCACCTCGGCGAAAGCGCGCTGCTCGGCTTCGCCAAGGCCCACAAATACGAGGAATCCATCGCTGCGCTGTCCGCGATGTCCGGCGTCAGGCTCTCCGTGCTCGACCGGCTGATCGCTGGCGACCGTTACGATCCGATCCTGATCCTGGGCCGGGTTCTGAATTTCGGCTGGCCGACCGTGCGCGCCCTGATCCTTCTGTGGTACGGCCCGCAGCGCGTGCCCGCAGCCGCCGATATTGAAGCAGCCCGAATGAACTTCACCAAGCTGATGCCGTCGACCGCGGAGCGCGTCGTGAATTTCTGGCGCAGCCGCCAGGCGATCTGAGGCTCAGACTCTCCGGAATCGCAAATACGCCGCCTTGCGGCCCTCACGCTCGGCCTTTCTGCCGTAGCGCGTCATGGTGTAGCCCTCCCAGGGCTGCCGAAAATCGTCGGCGCGCTCGGCGAGCCAGACGAAGTCCGGCGAGCGTGCGAGGTGCGACAGCGTCCAGGCGCAGTAATCGTCGATGTCGCAGACGAAGCGGAATTCGCCGTCGCTTCCGAGCACGCGTGCCATCGCGGCAATGGTCTTGTCCTGGACGAAGCGCCGCTTCCAGTGCCGCCGCTTCGGCCAGGGATCGGGATGGATCAGGTCGATCCGCGACAGCGAAGAGTTGGGCAGCCAGGCCAGCAGCTCGGCGGCATCGCCCGCGAACAGGCGGATATTGCCGATATTGTGCGCCTCGATCTGCGCGAGGATTTTTGCCATGCCGTTGACATAGGGCTCGCAGCCGATGAAGCCGGTGGCTGGAAAGTTTTGCGCCTCTGCCGCGAGATGCTCGCCGCCGCCAAAGCCGATCTCGAGCCGCAGCGCTTGCGCGGCGGGATCGAAGATCTCCTGCGCATTCGCAGGCGTGTCTTGCGTGATGTCGAGCGCAAGATGCGGCAGCAGATGCGCAACGAGGTCGGCCTGGTGCTGCCGGAGCTTGTGCCCCTTGCGCCGGCCGAAGAATGCCCGTTCGCCGTCGTCAGCGCGAGCCGGGTCCGATCTGCGCTCGCTCATTGCAGCGTCTGGTACAGGCGATAGAGCAGCCGCGCGCGCGGCTCGAGCGAGGAGACATAGAGCTGCTCATAGTGGGTGTGTGCGCCCTTGCCGTCGACGCCGAGTCCGTCGAGCGTTGCGGTATGCGCCGCGGTGAAATTGCCGTCCGATCCGCCGCCGGTGTGAGTGTCGATCAGATCGAAGCCGAGCTCGCCCGCGAGCGTTTTCGCGTGCTCATAGAGCGAGGCGCCGGAATTGCTCTTTTCGTAAGGCGGCCGGTTGAGGTCACCTTTCACATTGACGGTGACGCCATCGGTCTTCGACGTCAGCCCAAGAATCTTTCCGACGAATTCTTCGGCGTCAGCATTGCTGAGTACGCGCAAGTCGACCTCGGCATAGGCTTCTTCCGGCGTGACGTTCGGCCGCGTGCCGCCACGCACCACGCCGACATTGACGGTCACCCCGCGCCTGAGATCGTTCATCCCTTCCAGCGTCTGAATGACATTGGCGAGCTCGCGGATGGCGCTGCGGCCATCCTCGGGCCGCGAGCCCGCATGCGCGGGCACGCCCTTGATGAAGACTTCGAAGCGCCCGACGCCCTTGCGGCCCGTGACGATCTTGCCGCCGTCGCGCGCCGGCTCCGTCACCAGCACATATTTCGCCTTCCGCCCTTCCGCTTCGATCAGCGCGCGCGAGGTCGGGCTGCCGATCTCCTCGTCCGAGGTGAACAGGTGGGTGATTCCGAGCGGCGAGTGGTCGGATGTGGCGCAGAGGTTGCGGAAGGCGTGATGGGCGATATAGGCGCCGCCCTTCATGTCGTAGATGCCGGGGCCGAAGGCACTGTCACCCTCGATCTTGAAGGGCAGGCGCTCGATGAAGCCGATCGGGTGTACGGTATCGAGGTGGCTGAGCACGAGGATGCCGGGTTTGTCCTGTCCCCATGCCGAGCGCACCACGAGATGATCACCGCAGCCATTGACGCCCGCGACGCGTTCGGTGGTGACGGGCAGGCCGCGATGCTGCTCGGTGACGACGGACACAAGCTTGTTGACCTGCTCAGATGCTTCCGTCGGTGTCTCGATCTCCACCCAGCGGCGGATCCCCTCAAGGATGGTCGCAGTGTCGAACGGATTTGAGCTGGACATGTCGTCGCCTGTTGCTCGGATGAGGAATGTCATGGAAGGCCGCGCATTTATACGCGGACCACACACCACGACATAGGCCAGATTTGGCGGAGCCTCATGGCCCGAATGCAGGACGCGTCAGCGCTTGTCGGGGCCTTCGCGGGCTGCGATCTGCTCGACGAGATCGACGATCGAGCGACGCAGCTTGGAGTCGGTGATTCGGGTGAAGGCTTTCGTCAGCGCCAGCCCTTCCGACGTGGCGAGGAAATCGGAGACGTAAGAGGGCGAGGCGCCCTCGCTGAAGCCGTCCGGGCCCGGCGTGCCGCTTGGTCCGCCCTCGAACAGGAACGACACCGGCACCTGGAGAATTTCTGCGATCTGCTGAATGCGACTCGCGCCGACCCGGTTGGTGCCCTTCTCGTATTTCTGGATCTGCTGGAATGTCAGGCCAAGCGCTTCGCCAAGCTTCTCCTGGCTCATGCCCAACATGATGCGGCGCATGCGCACGCGGCTGCCGACATATTTGTCAACAGGGTTGGGCGCTTTCGACATCTCCTCTGCCCTCCTCAGACACCTTTAGCGCAACAGGGGAGTATGCGTCAGGTGATAACGTCGCCAAAACCTCTCGTTGGATTTTTGGGAAACATTGCGGAGAAATTTAGCAACGCCCACTGTCTTGGTGCAGCAAGGGCAGAATGCGGAGCACGCTGCGGCTCTGTCAACCGGTGGATTACGGTTGTCAAAAGTTTACCGACTGCGCCGCCTGCGATCAGGGAAACCGTCTGGCAATGCGCTTGCGCACTGCAAGAATGACGGCGAGCGCGACGAGGATCGCGGCCGGAATGTCGCCGGTCCTGGCATATACGGTCGGCGGGATCGCGGCCGGCAGGCCCGAATCCAGCACGCCTTCGATGCCGAGGCCAAGACTGGCGACGACCCGGCCGACGGGATCGACGACCGCCGAAACCCCTGTATTTGCGGAGCGGACCAGCGGCAATCCGAGCTCGATGGCGCGCATCCGCGCCTGCTCCATGTGCTGGTAGGGACCAGTGGAAATTCCGAACCAGCCGTCATTGGTCAGGTTGACGATCCAGCCCGGCCGCTCCTTGAGTCCCGCAACGTCGCCGGGAAAGATGGCCTCGTAGCAAATGAGCGGTAGGGCAGACGGCGCGCTCGGTACCGGCAGCGCATGCCGCACGGTGCCGGGAATGAAACCGCCCTGGACCCGCGTCAGCTGCTCGAAGCCGATCTCCTCCATCAGGTCCTGATAGGGAAGAAATTCTCCGAACGGTACCAGGTGCAGCTTGTCGTAGACGGAAAGCACGCTGCCGTCGTGGTCGATCACATAGATGGAGTTATAGGCGCGCGTGATTCGCGTGCCCGGTGGCAGATCGGGCGCACGGACCGATCCCGTGATCAGCACTGTTCCCTTGGGCAGGAGGTCCGCGATTTGCGCCATCGCGTCGGCTTCGCGGGTCAGGAAAAATGGAAACGCGGATTCCGGCCAGATCAGGATGGTGACATCGCGTACGCCAGTCGACTGGGGTCCGGAGGCGCGGTCCGACAAAGCCAGGTACTTCTTCATCACCTCCGCCTTGGCGGAGTAGTTGAACTTGGCGTCCTGCCGGAGGTTCGGTTGCATCAGGCGCAGCTTTGCGCCTGCGACCATCGTCGTTGGATGGAGCGACAGGCGGATCGCGCCGAAGATGCCCATGACGATCAGCAATGCGATCGCTGCGGCCGGCACGCGCCACGGAATTTTCTTGTCCGGCGTGCGGTCGATCAGCGCCGCCGGGCTGGCGAAGATCGCGACCGTCAGGAACGTCATGCCCCACAGGCCGATCAGCGACGCGGTCTGTGCGAGCGGCAGCGGCTCGGACAGCGCATAGCCGAAGGCATTCCAGGGAAAGCCGGTCAGGGCATGGCCGCGCAGCCATTCGGCGACGGTGAGACTTGCCGCGAGCGCGAGGATGCGCCCGGCGTCCTTGGTCCAGAGCAGCCGGGCCAACGCAAATCCGATCGCCGTGTAGATCGCGAGATAGGCCGGCAAGCCCAGCACCGCGAACGGCGTGAGCCAGGCAAAGGTCTGGGCATCGACGAAGAAGGCGTAGCCGATCCAGTAGAGGCCGGGAACGAAATAGCCGAGCCCGAACCAGTAGCCGGTCAGCGCCGCGGCGGGAACGCCGCCGAACCGGCCGCCGCCGGCGCCGTCGATCAGCCAGACCAGTACGGGGAAGGTCAGAAACAGCACCGGCCAGGCGTTGAACGGCGCCAGCGCCAGCACCGAGAGCGCGCCGGCCGCCATGGCAATGAGCGCGCGCTTCCATCCCCAGGTCAGGATGACGGCAAGCGCGACCATCCGAAGTCGTTGTGCTGGGGTCACTGCGTTCCGGCTCCGTCGCCGGGTGGCGGATTGGACGTGTCGCCGGGTGGCGGCGTGCCTTGCTCGGGTGAGGCTTCGCGGCGGCGGCTTTCGCGCTGGGTGCGCGGGGCCGGACGTTCCTTGCGAGCCGCGATGCGCAGGCGCTTGACGCGGCGCGGATCGGCGTCGAGCACCTCGACCTCGTAATTGCCGGGGCCGGAGATCACCTCGCCGCGCACCGGCAGACGGCCGACGAAGCTGACGAGATAGCCGCCGAGCGTCTCGACCTCTTCACCGGCTTCACCGGTCACGAAATCCTCGCCGATCACGGAGCGGACGTCGTCGAGGCTGGCGCGCGCATCGGCGATGAAGGAATTGTCGAGCTGGCGCACGATCGACGGTGGCTCGTCGCTGTCATGCTCGTCGTCGATCTCGCCGACGATCTGCTCGACGATATCCTCGAGCGAGACCAGCCCGTCGGAGCCGCCATATTCGTCGACGACGAGCGCGAGATGGATGCGTGAGGCCTGCATTTGCGCGAGCAGGTCGATCGCCCGCATCGAGGGCGGCACGTACAGGAGCTTGCGGATGATGTTGGCGTCCTGCAGCGGCAGCGCGAGGTCGACGGCGCGCAAATCGAGACCGGCGGGCAGCGGCTTCTTGCGCTTGGTCTTGGTGGCTTCCGAGACGCGGGCCTTGGCCGTCATGAAGGTCAGGAGATCGCGGATGTGCACGATGCCGACGGGATCGTCGAGCGTCTCGTTATAGACCACGAAGCGTGAGTGACCCGCGCTCTCGAAGCGGTCCATCAACTCGCCGAGCGGGATGTCTCGCTTCACCGCGATGATGTCGGCGCGATGCACCATGACGTCGGCGATGCGGCGCTCATGCAGGTTGAGGATGTTGCGCAACATGGTGCGCTCGACGGCAGAGAAGCCGGCATCGTCAGGCGTCGTGGCATCGAGCACGACCTGGAGATCGTCGCGGACCGATCCCGCCTTCCAGCCGAACAGCGTGCGGATGGCGCGGATCAGCCAGCCTTCGGCAGTCGGACGCGTGATCTCGCCCGGCTGCACCACCGCGGGCAGGTTGCGGGTGTTGCGCGGATTGTCGTGGATTGGTTCGGAATCCGCCATGTCGATCGATCCGTCAGCGCTCTGCATAGGGGTCTGGGATACCGAGTTGGGCCAGGACGTCCTGTTCGAGCGCTTCCATCTCCTCCGCGTCAGCGTCGTTTTCGTGGTCGTAGCCGATCAGATGCAGAAACCCGTGCACCGCAAGATGACTCAAATGGTGGTCGAACGGCTTCTGTTCCTCGTCCGCTTCGCG
The DNA here is from genome assembly GCF_054185165.1 of Bradyrhizobium sp. UFLA05-109. NCBI lineage: Bacteria > Pseudomonadati > Pseudomonadota > Alphaproteobacteria > Hyphomicrobiales > Nitrobacteraceae > Bradyrhizobium > Bradyrhizobium sp. UFLA05-109. The sequence continues at coordinate 6,621 of NZ_JBBIAR010000039.1, forward strand.
CCGCAGCGTCTCGTAGGCGATGGCGATGTCGCCGAGCATGCGCGGGGCATCCCCGGCCTTCCATTCGCCCTCCGGCTGGAGTGCAGGGAAAGACAGCACATTGGTCGGCTTGTCGATGCCGCGCCAGTTGCTGTTCAGCGTGCGGATGCCGGAATCATCGGTCAGCATCACGGCCACTTCGGCGTCGGTGACGTCGTCGTCGACGGAAGAGGCGGCCGCGGCGATCGCGCGCTGGATCACCGCTTCGGCACCGGGCTCGCTCTGCCAACAGTCGGCAACGACGAGAACCTCGGTCATGGGAAGGTTGGAATGCGACATGGTGTTGTTCGGAACGGACGGCGCTTGTCTTGCGTCCTTCGATCCGGCTTTTCTCGCTATGGCTTGCCTGCGGCGGGCCGCTGCGCCGACCCTTCATAGGCGGCAACGATCCGTGCCACGAGCTCGTGGCGGATCACGTCTTCGGCGGTGAAATGAACTTGTGAAATGCCCTCGACGCCGCCGAGCAAACGGGTCGCCTCCGACAGGCCGGAGGTCTGGCCGTTCGGCAGGTCGATTTGCGACGGATCGCCGGTCACGATCATCCGGCTGTTCTCGCCGAGACGGGTCAGGAACATCTTCATCTGCATCGAGGTGGTGTTCTGCGCTTCGTCCAGGATGATCACGGCATTGGTCAGCGTGCGGCCGCGCATGAAGGCGAGCGGCGCGATCTCGATCTCGCCGGTCTGCAGCGCGCGCTCGACGATGCGCGCGTCCATCAGGTCATACAGCGCGTCGTAGATCGGGCGCAGATAGGGATCGACCTTCTCGCGGAGATCGCCGGGCAGGAAGCCGAGCCGCTCGCCAGCTTCTACCGCCGGGCGCGACAGGATGATCTTGTCGACCTCCTTGCGCTCGAACAGTTGCGCAGCGTGCGCGACAGCGAGCCAGGTCTTGCCGGTACCGGCGGGGCCGATGCCGAACACCAGCTCGTGGCGCTTCAATGCGCGGATGTAAGAATCCTGCGCGGCGGTGCGCGCGCGCACCGGCCGCTTGCGCAGGTTGATGCTTTCGAAGGTCGACTTGGCCGATTTGGCGTCGAACTCGAACAGCGAGCCCTGCGCGATCACGGCGCGGATCGCGCCTTCGACCTCGCCCTGGTCGAGATCCTGCCCCTTCACCGCCTCGGCGTAGAGCATTTCCAGCACGCGCCGCGCCGCGTCGCAGCCATCGCGCGTGCCGCCGATGGTGATGTGGTTGCCCTTGGAGTCGACGACGACGCCGAGCCGGCGCTCGATCTGCGCCAAGTTCTGCCCGTAGGGGCCGACCAGCGCCGAAGCGGCGCGGTTGTCGTCGAAGTCGATGACGACCTGGGTTTCGGGCGGAACTTGCATGTCGCGGTCAAATTTGCGGCTGGGAGCGAACGAAGACGAATCCGATGCGCTTTTTGGCAAGGGTTCAGGCTCCAGTGGCGATTGGCGATAAAGCGGGCCGCTGCGCGGGCTCGGGCGTCACGAGCTCGCCGAGCAGGCTGTAGCGTTCGAGGCTGTCGATACGAACCGGCAGGATTTTTCCGATGATGTCGGGCGATGCCATCACATGCGCGGGCTGAAGGTAAGCGGTGCGGCCGACGATCTGGCCGTCCTTGCGCGCCTCGCGCTCGAACAACACGTCGACGGTTGTGCCAATCGCAGCCTTGTTGAAGGCCGATTGCTGGGCGTCGATCAATTCCTGGAGCCGCTCCAATCGCTGGTCCATCTCGACTAGGGACACCGTCTCCTGCATGTCCGCGGCAGGGGTTCCCGGCCGGGCCGAATATTTGAACGAGTAGGCTGCAGCGTAGCCGATTTGTGTGACCAGTGCGAGTGTCGCGCGAAAATCTTGCTCGGTCTCCCCCGGAAAGCCCACGATAAAATCTGATGAAAAAGCAATGTCTTGGCGCACAGCCCGGAAACGGTCGATGACTTTCAGATAATCATCGGCGGTATGTTTGCGGTTCATGGCGGCCAGTATCCGGTCCGAGCCGGATTGTACCGGCAGGTGCACGAAGGGCATCAGGCCTGGAAGATCGCGGTGGGCGGCAATCAGACTGTCATCGACGTCGCGGGGATGGCTGGTCGAGTAGCGCAGTCGCGCAATGCCGGGAATCCGCGCGAGATGCTCGAGCAGCTTGCCGAGCGGCCAGCTTTGTCCGTCCGGTCCCTCGCCGTGATAGGCATTGACGTTCTGGCCGATCAGCGTGAGCTCGCGCACGCCGTTGTCGGCGAGCCGCTTCACGTCGTCGACGATCTTCGCGACGGGGCGCGAGACCTCGGTGCCGCGCGTATAGGGCACGACGCAGAAGGTGCAGAACTTGTCGCAGCCTTCCTGCACGGTGACGAAGGCGGAAATGCCGCGCGCACGGATCGCTTCGGGCTTGGGCTGGGCAAGGAAGCCGAACTTGTCGGCGGCCGGAAATTCTGTCTCGATCGCGCGGCCATCATGGCCTGCGCGCTTCAACAGCTCCGGCAAATGGTGATAGCTTTGCGGGCCAACCACGACATCGACGACCGGCGCGCGGCGCACGATCTCCTCGCCCTCGGCCTGCGCCACGCAGCCGGCGACCGCGATCTGCATGGTGCGGCCACCGCGCGCCGCCTCGTCCTTGGCGACGCGCAGGCGGCCGAGCTCGGAATAGACCTTCTCCGACGCCTTCTCGCGGATATGGCAGGTGTTGAGGATGACGAGGTCGGCATCCTCGACGCTGGCCGTCTCCACGAATCCTTCCGGCGCCAGCGTGTCCACCATGCGCTGGGCATCGTAGACGTTCATCTGGCAGCCATATGATTTGATGTGCAGCTTGCGCGGCGGCGTCATGGAACCCGGATTTGAGGTGGAGAACGCCCCTCAGATATAGGTTGAGAGGGCGAAAATCCAGCGAACGGGCGCCTGAAAGACCGTCATTCCGGGGCGATGCGAAGCATCGAACCCGGAATCTTGCGCCAAAACCTCCGGATTCCGGGTTCATGCGCTTTGCGCGTGCCCCGGAATGACGTCGAACGGGCGAAATCAGCCCACTGCAGCGTCCGCATCCACCCGCCGCACCAGTTCCGGCAATTGCCGCATGTCGTCGAACGTTAGTCTGGTGCCGGCGGCACGCAACCTGTCGGCGTGGCCGGGCGGGCAGTGGCTGCCGCCGTGAAAGCCCAGCACGGTCATCCCGGCAGCGTACGCACCGGTCACCCCGGGAACACTGTCCTCAATCACAAGGCATCGTTCCGGCGCTGCCTTCATCTGCTCGGCCGCAAACAGAAACAGATCGGGGGCGGGTTTGCCGCGTGCGACCTGGCTTGCGGAAAAGATATGCGGAGCAAGCATATCGTATAGCCCGGCACAAGACAGGCCGTGACGAATCTTCTCTGGTGTGCCGCTTGATGCAACACACTTGGGTAAATCGATTGCGCCAATCGCAGCGGCCACGTCGGTGATCGGCAGCAGATCGCTGGCATAAAATCGCAGCGTCGCCGCGGTCACCTGCTGCTCCAGATCGTCGGGTAGCTTGCGGCCGATCTCCTGTTCGACCATCAGCCGCGCATCTCGCTCGGATACGCCGAGGAAGCGGACCAGCACCTGCTCCGGCGTGATCGGGTAGCCGTGGCGCGTCAGCACGTCCGCATGCGCACGACAGGAGATGACCTCACTGTCAACGAGCACGCCGTCGCAGTCGAAGATGATGAGATCGACTGGCACTAGTTCTGGGGCTTGTCGTCGTCGAGCGGGACGCAATAGAGCTCGAGCCGGTGATCGACCAGCTTGTAGCCGAGCTTGCGGGCGATTTCCGCCTGGAGCTTCTCGATCTCCTCGGAGGTGAATTCGATCACCTTGCCGTCGCGCAGATTGATGAGATGGTCGTGATGGCTGTCGCGCATCTGCTCGTAGCGGGCGCGGCCCTCGCGGAAATCGTGGCGCTCGATGATGCCGGCATCCTCGAACAGCTTTACGGTGCGATAGACGGTCGAGATCGAGATCTTGTCGTCGACGGCGACGCAGCGCCGGTAGAGTTCCTCGACATCGGGATGATCGACGGCTTCCGCGAGCACGCGGGCGATGACGCGGCGCTGCTCGGTCATGCGCATGCCGGTGGCGGCACAGCGCGCCTCGATGCCGGTCGCCTTGGTCGCGGAAGAATGTTTGAGTACGGTCATAGGGTTGTCTGCCTGACGAGCGCCTTGTTCAATCGATGTTACGACAAGTCACGTCGCATCAGAAGTGCGTTCAATTGTTCCCCGTTCGCCTGCTTATAGTAGCGTTCGCGGCGCCCGACCACCATGAATCCGATGCCGTCGTAGAGCGCCCGCGCCGGCCGGTTATTTTCCTCGACTTCGAGAAATATAGTGCGCACACCGCGGCCGGCGAGGTGGCCGAGATGGGTCAAGAGCAGCGCACGGGAGAACCCGCGGCCGCGGTAGGCCTGGTCGACGGCAATGGAGAGGATTTCCGCCTCGTCCGCACCCATCCGCGAGACCGCAAAGCCGATCGTCTTGTGTCCCAATCGCAAGCGATGCACCAGCGTGTTGCGCTCGCTCATCATGCTCTCGAATTCGCCTTCGCCCCAGCCGCGCGCAAAGGACGCGCCATGCAGTTGTGCGAGCTTTGCCGCGTCGCGCGCGGTCGCGCCCTCGACGATGGCGCTGCCGCCGCGCCACCATTCGGCGAGCCAATTCCTCATGAGGGTGCGGCGTGTGCTGCGAGCGGCGGATTGGCTGCCGGTTTCGCATCGGGCGCACGCAGATAGAACGGACGCGCCGGTGTGGTGTCGGGATCTGCGGCCGCACCCAGCCACGCCACCCAATTGATGTCAGGCGCGGCCTGCGGATCGACGGCGATCGGTGGAGATCTGTCTTTCGGCCAGCGGTCGGCGAGAATTTTTGCGGCATTGCCGACCAGATGCGGCGCGCCGAATTGCGAGGCGGCAATCGCCTCATCGACGCCTGCAACTCTTGGCCGGACAAGCTGGCTGCCGTCGCCGGCGACGACCTGGAAATAGACGTGATCATGCCGCGCATCGATCGCAGAGACGACAGGCGCCGACTTGTTCTGGCTGACGATGGCGGCAGCATAGGCCGACAGCGTCGTCAGCCCTACTGCCGGCTTGCCGGTGGCGAGCGCAAGTCCGCGCGCGGCCGAGATGCCGACCCGAAGACCTGTGAAGCTGCCGGGACCTGTGGTGACCGCGATGCGGTCGAGTGCGGTGAAGCTGAGCCCAGCCGATTGCATCACCCGCGCGATCAGCGGCATCAAGGCTTCCGCATGCCCGCGCTTCATCGGCAGCGTTTCCTGGGCGCGCAGGTTGGCCGTTTCGGTGTCGAGCACGGCGGCGGCGCAGGCGTCGAGCGCAGTATCGATGGCAAGGATCAGCATGAAAGAACGAATGGCGAGTGGCGAATAGCGAATAGTCTAGCGAACCAAGCGCTTATCCGCCACTCTCGCCGAACTTCGTAGGGTGGGCAAAGCGGCTTGTCCGCCGTAGCTCGAAGAGCGAAGGCGTGCCCACCACTGCTATCTCATCTTGGATGGTGGGCACGGTGCAAATGCGCCTTTACCCACCCTACGATACCTTGATCACATCGGCCTGACTTCGACCACGTCAGGCACGAAATGCCTGAGCAGGTTCTGGATGCCGTGCTGGAGCGTCGCGGTCGACGACGGGCAGCCGGAGCAGGCGCCCTTCATGTTGAGGTAGACGACGCCGTCCTTGAAGCCGCGGAAGGTGATGTCGCCGCCATCATTGGCGACCGCAGGCCGCACGCGCGTCTCGATCAGATCCTTGATCATGTCGACCGTCTCGGCATCCGCCTCGTCAAAAAATTCGTCTTCCTCGTCGAGGTCGTCGTCGCTGGCGGCCACGCCATCGGCAAGCAGCGGCGCGCCGGACATGTAATGCTCCATGATGGCGCCGAGGATCGCTGGCTTGAGCTGCTGCCATTCACCGCTCGCCTTGGTCACGGTGATGAAGTCGCTGCCGTAGAACACGCTGGTGACGCCAGGCACGTCGAACAGCTTTTCGGCGAGCGGCGAGCGCGTGGACGCTTCGCGGCTCGCAAATTCCATCGGACCGCCGTCGGACACGAGGCGGCCGGGGATGAACTTCAGCGTGGCGGGATTGGGGGTGGCTTCGGTCTGAATGAACATGGTTTTCTCCGGACATCGCCGGTTCAAGGCCGGCGCGTGAGCTCTCAGTACCAGATGGCGACGCCAAACGCACGGTCAAGGGGCAGGAGGGGGAGTTTCGCTGCGAGATCAGCGGGTTAACCTCGCCCCCCACGCTTTGTAGCGAGAGGTGAAGGGTCCTACGACAGCGCATCGACGTCGGGGTCGCTGAGTTCGCCCGAAATGATCGTCACCGGTACGGGGAACGTGCCGACCGCATTGGCGAGCAGCGCGACGAGCGGCCCCGGTCCCTCGGCGCCGGGATTGGCGGCGAGCACCAGCATCGCGATATCAGGGTCCTGGTCGATCACCTCGAGCAATTGTTCCATCGGGGCGCCTTCCCGGATCACGCGCTCCGGTGTGATCGCGGCGATGCCGTTGGCGCGCCCGGCGGCGCGGTCGAGCGCCGCGTTGGCCTCCTCCTGCGCCTCGGCGCGCATGATGTCGGCGACCCCCAGCCATTGCTGGTTCTGGTCCTCGGTCTCGATGATGCGCAGCATCACCACGCCGCCGCCGGCGCGGATCGCCCAGCGGCTGGCGTAATAGACCGCGCGATCCCATTCGGCGGTGTCGTCAACGATGACAAGGCATTTGGGTTTGTGACCCGGCTCGAAGCATCGTCGCGTGCTGCTCATGCATGTCCCGGCGTATCCACGCCCGACATGCTGCCACACTCCCTTTGTCTTTGGGAGAGGGACGTTGGCCGGCGCTCCTGGCGTCGGCCAGACTTCGCAGGCGCAAAAATCAGCGCTTGCGGATGAAGCCGACGATGTCCTTGGACAGCGCCATGGTCTCGTCCGCAATCGCGCGCGCGCGGTCGGCGCCGTCGTTCAGGATGGCGTCGATGTGACCGGGGTCGGCGACCAGGCGCTTCATCTCGCCGGCGATCGGCGCCAGCTTTGTCACGCAGAGATCGACCAGCGCGTTCTTGAAGCTGGAGAACTGGCCGCCGCCGAAATCGCGCAGCACGTCGGCTTTCGCCCGGCCCGACAGCGCAGCGAAAATGCCGACGAGATTGTCCGCCTCGGGGCGCGCTTCCAGGCCCTTTTCCTCCGTCGGCAGCGGCTCCGGATCGGTCTTCGCCTTGCGGACCTTCTGCGCGATGGTGTCGGCATCGTCGGTCAAATTGATACGCGAATAGTCCGACGCGTCGGACTTCGACATCTTCTTGGTGCCGTCGCGCAAGCTCATCACGCGCGTCGCCGGTCCCGTAATCAGCGGCTCCGGCAGCGGGAAGAACAGACTGTCGCCGAAGCCATGACCACGAATCGAATCGCCAAAATCGTTGTTGAACTTCTGCGCGATGTCGCGTGAAAGCTCGAGATGCTGCTTCTGGTCCTCGCCGACCGGCACATGCGTGGCGCGATACAGCAGAATGTCGGCCGCCATCAGCACCGGATAATCGTAAAGCCCGACGGAGGCGTTCTCGCGATCCTTGCCGGCCTTCTCCTTGAACTGAGTCATGCGGTTGAGCCAGCCCATGCGCGCGACACAGTTGAAGATCCAGGCGAGCTCGGCGTGGCCGGCGACCTGGCTCTGGTTGAACACGATGTGCTTCTTCGGATCGATGCCGCTGGCGATGAACGCCGCAGTCACCTCGCGGGTGTTCCGCGCGAGCTCGGCCGGTCCGCCCCAGACGTCCACGCCTTGCGTGATCGCGTGCATGTCGACGACGCAATAGATGCAGTTGTGCGTTTCCTGCATCTTCACGAAGTTGACGATCGCGCCGAGATAGTTGCCGAGGTGCAGATTGCCCGTCGGCTGGACGCCCGAAAAAACCCGTTCAACGAATGGCATGGCAGCTTTCCTGGCAAGCTTTCCTGGAAGGTACGGGCCGTCGTTTCCAACAGCGGCGCTGCTCCGTCAAGTGTAATTCGCTGCTTCTCACGCGCCCTGGTCCTAATGCGCCCGCCGCCTCAAGGCGGCGCGCACCTCGCGCCAGGAGGCGATGCCGAACAGTCTCAGGAACAGGCCATAGGCCACCAGGCCGCTCGCGATCTGGAGGCCGAGAACGATCATCCCGAGCAGGCTGTGGCCGCCGGTGGGCGCGATGGCCGTCGCGAGCCAGAGCAGAGTGCCCATGGCGAGCGCGGCGAGCGCGACCCGCGGCAGCCGCCTGCGGGCGGCGTCGTCGACCGCGAAGCCGAATTCGGTGGCACCCTTGCGAAGCAGCGAGAGCGCGCTGCTCCAGGCGCCGCAGGCGATGCTCGCCGCAATGCCGGTCGCGCCGAAGACATGGCCGAGCACCACGGCGAGCGCTACGGCGACCACGAACCCTTTTGCAGTCGCGATCAGCGGCGCCACCGTATCGCCGCGCGCGAAAAAGGCCGGCGCCAGCGCCTTGATCAGGACATGAGCCGGCAGTCCCAGCGCCAGTGCCATCAGCGCGCGTGCCGTGGCCGCGCTGTCGCTCGCGCCGAACGCGCCATGCTCGAACAGCAGCCGCACGATCGGCTCGGCCAGCACGATCAGGCCAAGGGTCGCCGGCAGCGCGAGACCCGTGGCGAGCTCGAGCGCCCGAGATTCAGCGTGCGCCACGGCGCTGCGGTCGCCGCTACCGGTCGCGCGTGTCAGCTCCGGCACCAGCACGGTACCCATGGCGACGCCGACGATGCCGAGCGGCAATTCGATCAGGCGGTTGGCGAAATAGAGCCAGGAGACTGCCGATGGCGTCGCCGATGCAATGATGGCGCCGGCTACCATCAGCCATTGCGGCCCCGAGCTTGCGATCATGCCGGGGATCGCCTTGGCGAAGAAACCGCGCATTTCCTTGTCGAAGGTGACGCGCAAGGGCGTGGCGAGGCGCGCGCTGCGCTGCGAGCCCAGCATCAACAATTGCAAGAAGCCGGCGATGCCGACGGTTGCCGCCAGCGTCCACGCGGCGAAGACCGCATCGGCGTGTCCCAGCAAGAGAGCGGCGATCGCGGCGATCAGCGCGATGTTGAACAGCAGCGGCGAGAACGCGGTGAGCGCAAAGCGGCCTTGCGCGTTGAGCAACCCCATCAGCACCGTGACCGGTCCGGCAAAGGCGAGGTAGGGCAGCATCAGCCGCGCGTTCGCCACGGCAAGATCGCGCGTGTCGCTTCCGGCGAATCCCGGGGCGATGATGGTGATGATCAGCGGCATCACCAGCGCGATGACGATCGAGGCCCCGATCAGTGCCGCGCTGATCGTCCCCAGCACGCGTCCTGCGAAAGCGGCCGCAGCCTCTTCTCCGTCGCGCTCGCGCGTGCGCAGCCAGGCCGGGACCAGCGCCGCATTGAGCGCGCCTTCACTGAGCAGCCGGCGCACCACGTTGACGAGCTGGAAGGCCGCCAGGAACGCATCGGCCACCACGCCCGTGCCGAGCAGCGCCGCAATCAGGGAATCGCGCGCGAACCCCAATAGCCGCGAGGCCAATGTTCCCGTCGAGACTGTCAGGAAGGAGCGGATCATCAGAAGTGCATACCATAGCGTTTTCGAGCGAAGTGGTCCCCGTTCGCGTGAAGAAAACGCGTCAAAAGATAACCCTTCGTTGCTTGCTCGCGCGGGGCCTAACGTGATAGGCCGCGAGCCGGATTTTCAAGCTGAACAGGAAGCGGATTTTCCGCGTAACCGCAATCGGGCAACAGGATCAAGGTGAATGGCTGACGCGAAATTTGACGCCAAATATGACGTCTTGGGGATCGGCAACGCGCTGTTCGACGTGCTGGTCCAGACCGACGAGACTTTTCTCGCCAAGCACGGCATGACCAAGGGCAGCATGTCCCTGATCGATGAGGCCCGCGCCGCCGCCATCTACAAGGACATGGGGCCGGCCACCGAGGTCTCCGGCGGCTCGGCTGCCAACACCATCGTCGGCGTCGCAAGCCTGGGGGCGCGGGCGTCCTATGTCGGCAAGGTCAAGGACGACCAGATCGGCAAGCTCTACGTGCACGACATCCGCGCCGCAGGCGTTGCCTTCGACACGCCGGCCGCCAAGGATGGTCCGGCCACCGGCTGCTCCTATATCCTGGTGACGGCGGATGGCGAGCGTACCATGAACACCTATCTCGGCGCGGCGCAGGATCTGTCGCCCGCCGATATCGATCCGGCCGAGATCGCAGCCGCGCGCATTGTTTATCTCGAGGGCTACCTCTGGGATCCGAAGAATGCCAAGGATGCCTTCGTCAAGGCAGCCAAGATCGCGCACGATGCGCGCCGCAGGGTGGCGCTGACGCTGTCGGATTCCTTCTGCGTCGACCGCTATCGCGACGAGTTCCTGTCGCTGATGCGTAACGGCACGGTCGATATCGTGTTCGCCAACGAGTCGGAATTGCACTCGCTGTACACCACGTCTGACTTTGACACCGCGCTCAAGCAGCTCCGCAACGACGTCAATCTCGGCGTGGTCACGCGCAGCGAGAAGGGCTGCATGGTGGTGTCGTCCGAAGATGCCGTCGCGGTACCGGCCTCGCCGATCGACAAGCTCGTCGACACCACCGGCGCCGGCGATCTCTTCGCTGCCGGCTTCCTGTTCGGCCTGGCGCGGGATCTCTCCTACAAGCAATGCGGCCAGCTCGGCGCGCTCGCTGCGGCCGAAGTGATTCAGCACATCGGCGCGCGTCCGCAAGTGTCGCTGAAGGAGCTGGCGCAGCAGCGCGGGCTGACGGCGTAGCTCGGGCTCGCCTCAGTCTCCGATGTCATCGCCCGGCTCGACCGGGCGACCCAGTACGCCGAGGCGGTCGTTGTGAACGTCGCGGCCTCTGGAATACTGGATTCCCCGCTTTCGCGGGGAATGACAGCTTCATTGTGATGTGATTGCCCTCACGCTGTCTTCGCCGCCTTCAGCCCGAGCCGTTTCTCCACGGCATCCCGCATCAGGAACTTCTGGATCTTTCCCGTCACGGTCATCGGAAACTCGTCGACGAATTCGACGTAGCGCGGGATCTTGTTGTGGGCGATCTGGCCCTCGCAGAAGGCACGGACGTCTTCGGCGGACAGCTTCTCGCCCGACCTGACGCGGATCCAGGCGCAGAGCTCCTCGCCGTAGCGGGTATCCGCCACGCCAAAGATCTGGACGTCCTGGATCTTGGGGTGGCGGTAGAGGAATTCCTCGATCTCGCGCGGATAGAGGTTCTCGCCGCCGCGGATCACCATGTCCTTGATGCGGCCGACGATGTTGCAATAGCCCTCATCGTCGATGGTGGCGAGGTCGCCGGTGTGCATCCAGCCGTTGGCGTCGAGCACGTCGGCGGTCTTTTCCTCGTCTTCCCAATAGCCGAGCATGACGCTGTAGCCGCGGGTGCAGAGCTCGCCGCGTTCGCCGCGCTTGACGATCTTGCCGTCGAGATCGACGACCTTGACCTCGACATGCGGATGAATGCGTCCGACGGTGGAGACGCGGCGTTCGAGCGGATCATCGACCGCGCTCTGGAAGCTGACCGGGCTGGTCTCGGTCATGCCGTAGGCGATCGTCACCTCCTGCATGTTCATCTCGGTGTTGACGCGCTTCATCACCTCGATCGGACACGGCGCCCCGGCCATGATGCCGGTGCGCAGCGATGTCAGGTTGAAGGTCGAGAACTCGGGGTGATCGAGCTCGGCGATGAACATGGTCGGTACGCCATAGACTGCAGTGCACTTCTCCTGCTCGATCGTGCGCAGCGTTACGAGCGGATCGAAGCCCTCGCCAGGGTAGACCATGGCCGCGCCGAGCGTGACGGAGGCGAGGTTGCCCATCACCATGCCGAAGCAGTGATAGAGCGGCACCGGGATGCAGATGCGGTCTGTCTCGGTGAGCCGCATCGCGCGGCCCGTGAAATAGCCGTTGTTGAGGATGTTGTGATGGGTCAGCGTCACGCCCTTGGGCGACCCCGTCGTGCCGCTGGTGAACTGGATGTTGACGGGATCGTCGAACTGCAACGACGCGCCGAGTGCGGCGAGCTGTTCCCGGTGACGGGCGCCACCCATGCGCGCGACCTCGTCGAACGGGATCGTGCCTGATACGGCGGGGCCGCCGATCTGGATGACGATGCGCAAATCGGGGAGTCGCGCCGCGTGCAGCTGCCCGGGCCTGGCGCTGGCAAGCTCGGGTAGCAGCGTGTTGAGCATCTCCATGTAGTTGCTGGTCTTGAAGGCCGTCGCCGTGACGATCGCCGCGCAGCCGACCTTGTGAAGCGCGAATTCAAGCTCGCTCAGGCGATAGGCGGGATTGATGGTCACCAAAATAAGTCCGGCCTTGGCGGCCGCGAACTGGGTCAAGGTCCATTCCGGGCGGTTCAGCGACCAGATGCCGATCCGCGCCCCGCGCTCGAGACCGAGCGCTAGGAAGCTGGCGGCAAGCGCGTCGACCCGTTCGGCAAACTCCTTCCAGGTCCATCTCACGCCGTGGCTGGGCGAGACCAGCGCCTCGCGATCGCCCCAGCGCCGCACGGCCAGGTCGAGGCTGCGGCCGATCGTGTCGCCGAGCAGCGGCGTATCGGAGATACCACAAACATAGCTGTCAGCTTTGTCTGCCAAGGTCGTGTCCTCCAGCCTGGTTCATCACGGCCACGTGCCCCGAGGGCGAGAGCCTTCGGGGCAAGGTACATCTTGTTGCAAGCGCGCGCGACAAGGCGCGTCTTAGACTTAAGGGGCTATGCCGCCCTCTGCCCGCTTCCGGCATCGAGGCCGGCATAGACGCCACGTTCGAAGCCGGAGAAGGCTTCCAGGCAGTCCTTGTCGACGAACGGCAACAACTGCATCAGGATCACGCCTGTGACGTCACGTGACGGGTCGATCCAGAAATAGGTGTTGGCAAGTCCGGCCCAGGCGAAGCTGCCGGCGCTGCGGCCTTCAGCCGTCTTGACGGTGTTGATGAGGAAGCTGAGGCCCCATTTCTTCGCCTGCTCGGGGTAGAGATCGACGTCGTTGGTGTACATCGGTGCCACGGAGGTCAACTTGGTGACGTTGAGATCGCCGATGTGGTTCTGGCTCATCGTCGAGATCGTCTCCGGCCTGAGCACCTGGTTGCCGTTGCCGCGGCCCTTGTTGAGGATCATTTGTGTGAACTTGATGTAGTCGCCGGCGGTGCTGTAAAGGCCGCCGCCGCCCATGTGGAATTCCGGATTCTGTTCGATCTCGAACGGGATCGGCGCCAGCGAACCATCCTCGCCGCGTGCATGCGTGGCGACCAGCCGCTGGCGCATGTTGTCGGTGATCTTGAACGCGGTATCGCTCATGCCGAGGGGGGCGAACAGATTGTCGTGCAAGTAGGCATCGAGCTTCTTGCCGCTGACGGCTTCCACGGCCTTGCCGACGAAGTCGATATTGATGCCATATTCCCAGCGTGTGCCGGGATCGGACATGATCGGGGCCTTCAGTGCGACGTTCTGGCAGGAAAAGATGTTCGGAGTTCCGGTCTTCTCCAGATATTGCGCGCAGTCGCCGTTCCACACGTCGTAGCAGAAGCCGGCAGTATGGGTCAGGAGCTGACGTAGCGTGATCGGTCTCGATGCCGGGCGCAGCTTGGGCGCGCCGCTGGCGTCAAAACCTTCGAGCACTTGCACTGAGGTGAGGTCCGGCAACACCGTGCTGATCGGCGCTTCAAGCGAGAGCCTGCCCTGCTCGACCAGTTGCATCGCGCCCGCCGCGGTGACCGCCTTCGTCATCGAGGCAATCCAGAACACGCTGTCCACCGTCATCGCATCGGGCTTGGACAGGTCACGCTTGCCAAACGCGCCTTCATAAAGCAGGTCCTTGCCTGTCGCGGCGATGGCGACGACGCCGGGAATGGCTTTCGCGTCGCTCTTCTGGCGCAGAACCTGATCAATCTGGGCTTTGCTTTGCATGCGCGTTTCCTCCGGTTTGATTATTGTTGGAAGCGATCGATTGTCCTCCCGACAACCAAGTGCGGCAAGCATCTCAACCGCTGCACCGTTCGCGATGTCGTGACTTGACGACGGGGCACCCGCGAAGGAGGACAAGCGGACGAAACTGCAACACCTCGTCACAATCTGCGGTGGATGGCCGCACTTCGCCGAGACCTCGCGGGATGCCAGGCAGTATGCTTTGCGCATACTGCTCGGAAACATTTTGTGAACCAAGGCGTTCGAACCCGGCTAATCGACGCGGCCGGCCAAACGATTGATGCAAATCTTGGCGGCCTCGACGGCCGCGGGGGGCTTAAAATGATTTCGACCTGGAGTGAATGGAAACGCTATCCCCGTCAGGGGCGGGGCGAGAACCTCGAGGCGCCGATTTCGCCGGGCATATACGAGGTCCGGATCGCCGGGACCGGCGCGCTATATTCCTTCGGTGCGGTCGACAATCTGGCGCAGGCCCTCGCACTGCTGCCGGTCGGCTCGAAATCGTGGTTTGGCCGGCGCGACACTACCGCCGCGCCGGATCTCGAATACCGGACCTGCGCGACCTCGACCAGGGCTGATGCCAAGGCAGCCGCCGAGCGCATGATTGGCCGGCGCGAGACCTACATGAGCGGCGCAGCGTAGGCAGCGCCACCCCCCAGATTAGCTACAAGATTAGCTAAAAGCAGACTTGCGTTGCGGGGCGGTGCAATACGCGCGGCATACCCCTATATTCCGGGCCAATCCGACAGTCCCAGGAGCAACGCCATGACCCCGACCGCCGCTGCACGCACCTCGCAAGCCACCTCCACCCTGCGCGATCGTCTCAAGGATCCCTCGCTGCTGCGCGAGGCCTGCTACATCGATGGCGCCTGGGTCGGTACGCCGTCACGGCCGGTGACCAATCCGGCGAACGGCGTCGAGCTCGCAAAGGTCCCGGTCATGAGCACAACGGAGACGACGCAGGCGGTAGAAGCTGCCGAGCGCGCCTTCCCGGCCTGGGCCAAGCTGACCGCCAAGCAGCGCTCCAACATCTTGCGCAAATGGTTCGAATTGATCGCGGCCAATCGCGAGGATCTCGCGCTGATCCTGACCTCCGAGCAAGGCAAGCCGTTGACTGAGGCGCTCGGCGAGGTCGATATCGGCGGCGCCTATGTCGAGTTCTTTGCCGAGGAGGCCCGCCGCGTCTATGGCGAGACGATCCCGACCCAGCGTCCCGATGCGCGCCTGCTTGCGATCAAGCAGCCGATCGGCGTCTGCGGGGCCATCACGCCGTGGAACTTTCCCTGCTCCATGATCACCCGCAAGGTCTCGCCTGCGCTCGCGGCCGGCTGCACCGTGGTGCTGAAGCCCGCGAATGAAACGCCGCTGACGGCGCTTGCGCTGGTCGCGCTCGCCGAAAAAGCCGGCGTGCCGAAGGGCGTGTTCAACATCCTCACCGGCAATTCGTCGGCGATCGGCAAGGTGCTGTGCGAGCATCCCGCCGTGCGCTTCGTCGGCTTCACCGGTTCGACGGAGGTCGGCAAGATCCTCTATCAGCAGGCGTCCGTCGGGGTGAAGAAGCTCGGCCTCGAGCTTGGCGGCAATGCGCCGTTCGTGGTGTTCGACGATGCTGATATCGATGCGGCGGTTGAAGGTGCGATCGTCTCGAAATATCGCAATATGGGTCAGACCTGCGTCTGCGCCAACCGCCTCTATGCCCAGGACAAGATCTACGACGAGTTCGTCGAGAAGCTGTCCAGGAAGGTTGCGGCGATGAAGATCGGCGACGGCACCGAAACCGGCGTGGTGCAGGGGCCGCTGATCAATATGGACGCAGTGCTGAAGGTCGAAAAGCACATCGAGGATGCAGTCAAGGGCGGCGCCAAGATCGTCACCGGCGGTAAGCGCCATGCGCTCGGCGGCAGCTTCTTCGAGCCGACGGTGCTCGCCAACGTCAAGCCGGATGCACTCGTTGCGCATGAAGAGACCTTCGGCCCGCTCGCGCCGGTGTTCCGTTTCAGGGACGAAGCCGAGGTGATCGCGATGTGCAACAACTCGCCGTTCGGCCTCGCCTCCTACTTCTACTCCCGCGACCTCGGCCGCGTCTGGCGCGTTGCCGAGGCGCTGGAGTCGGGCATGGTCGGCGTCAACACGGGCCTGATCACGACGGAAGTCGCGCCCTTTGGCGGCGTGAAGGAGAGTGGTCTCGGTCGCGAGGGTTCGCATCACGGCATGGAAGAATATGTCGAGATCAAATACGTGATGATGGCGGGGGTGTAGGCCTGTAGCCGCGGATTGAGTCCCGTAGCCCGGATGGAGCGAAGCGAAATCCGAGACTGGTGAGAAACCCGGATTGCGCTGCGTCCATCCGGGCTGCGCCCTTCATCAGCGCCGCAGCACCGCGATCGTCCTGTTTGCAAAGCTCAGCCGCTCGGCCATGACCGACACGAAATAGGTCAGCAGCTTGTGGCTGAGCTCGGGGTCTTCGTCCCTGATCGCATCGAACTGGTGCGTGTTCAGCACATAGAGCACGCTTGCGACCTCGGCCTGGATGGTCGCGCTGCGCGGCGTATGCGACACCAGACCCATCTCGCCGATCGTGGTGTAGGGGCCGAGGCTGCGCACGCGCGTGGTGCGGTCGTCGGCCGGGACCATGACGCCGACACGTCCGCGGAGAGCTAAATCTTCAGCTCCGCCCCCGTCACGCGCCGATACGCTTCCAGATATCTCTTGCTCGTCGCCTCGACCACGCTCGCCGGGAGCGGCGGGGGCGGCGCGTCGCCGTTCCAGCGGCCGGCGCGGCGCTCAGCATCGAGGTAGTCGCGCAAGGGCTGCTTGTCGAAGCTCGCCTGCGGCTGGCCGGGCTTGTAGGCGTCGACCGCCCAGAAGCGCGAACTGTCCGGCGTCATCACCTCGTCGATCAGGATGATGCGACCGTCCTTGTCGCGGCCGAACTCGAACTTGGTGTCCGCGATGATGATGCCCTGCTTGCGCGCCAGCTCCTCGCCGAGCGTGTAGATCGCGCGCGTCATGCTCTCCAGCGTATGGGCGACCTCGTCGCCGACGATCTCGCGCATCCGCGCGATCGTGATGTTCTCGTCATGGCCGGTCTCGGCCTTGGTCGCCGGGCTGAAGATCGCAGGATTGAGTTTTTCACTCTCGACGAGGCCCGCCTGCAGCTTTTCTCCGGCAAGCGTGCCGGACGCCGCGTATTCCTTCCAGGCGGAGCCGGAGATGTAGCCGCGGATCACGCATTCGATTGGAAACACCGTGGTGCGCTTGCACAGCATCGCGCGGCCGAGGATGTCGGCGCGGTGCGCTTTCAGCGCTGGCACGGCTGCAATGATCTCGTCCGTGTTGGCACTGATGACGTGATGCGGCACCACGCCTTCGAGTTCCCTGAACCAGAAGGCGCTGATTTGCGTGAGCACCGCGCCCTTCATCGGGATGGTCTCGCCCATCACGACGTCGAAGGCGCTGATGCGGTCGGTGGTGACGAGCAGCAGACGGTCGTCATCGACGGCGTAGATATCGCGCACCTTGCCACGCCCGATCTTGGGAAGCGGCAGATCACTGGAGAGCATGGTGGTCATCGGCAGGGCCTTCGGACAGGAGATCTCAAGTCGAGCGGGAAACGCGGCTGGAGATCGGGATGGGTCTACGACGTTACATGACCCTCATGGTGAGGGCGCGGTAAGCGCGTCTCGAACCATGAAGGCCGGGCTCTCGCCCCGTGGCCATCCTTCGAGACGCCCGCTTGTCGCGGGCTCCTCAGGATGAGGGCGAATGCTTGTAACGCAGCAGAGATAGCCTATTCCGGCAGCGGAATGAACTCGTGTTCCTGCGGAACCGCCGCAAAGCGGCCGGTTTTCCAGTCCTGCTTGGCCTGCTCGATCCGCTCCTTGCTGGAGGAGACGAAATTCCACCAGATGTGGCGCGGGCCCTCCAGCGCATCGCCGCCGAGAAACATCATCCGCGTCGGCCTCACGGCCTTTACGGTGATGCGGTCGCCGGGGCGGAAGATCAGCAGCCGCGGTCCCTCGTACCGCTCATTGGCGATCTCGACCTCGCCGTCGACGACATAGATCGCGCGCTCCTCGTGATCGGGATCGAGCGGCACGCGCGCGCCTTCCGCCGCCGTGACCTCGGTATAGAACCAGGGCGAGACCATCGATACGGGAGACGTGATGCCGAACGCGGAGCCGGCGATCACCCGTGCTGTGAAATCGCGTTCGGAGATCATCGGCAGATCGCCGGCGGCGTAATGCTGGAACGATGGGGCGATCTCTTCCGATGCCGCCGGCAGCGCGATCCAGCTCTGCAAGCCCAGCATCTTCTGGCCCGAGGCGCGCTGCGTATCCGGCGTGCGCTCGGAATGCGCAATGCCGCGGCCTGCGGTCATCAGGTTCATCGCGCCAGGCTGGATCTCCTGGATGTTGCCCTCGCTGTCGCGGTGCATGATCGCGCCGTCGAACAGATAGGTGACGGTGGCAAGGCCGATATGCGGATGCGGCCGCACGTCCATGCCCTTCCCGGAGACGAACTGCACCGGGCCGAAATGATCGAAGAAGATGAAAGGCCCGACCATCTGCCGCTTGCCATGCGGCAGCGCGCGGCGGACCTCAAACCCATCGCCGAGATCGCGCGTGCGCGGTACGATGACGAGATCTAGCGCGTCGCATGTTTTGGGATCGCCGAGCACGGGATCGTTGTCGGGCATCCAGCTCATGACGGGCTCCTTCTTGAGTTTCTTGAGCCCGATCGTAGCAGAAATTCACGGGATCGTCGCGACAAAGCCCGGACCGATCATCGCATACGCGTGAAGAGGCATCGCTAACCCTGTCGATCAGGTCGTCCTTGAAAAAACCGGCCTGACGGAGGATGTTCGGCTGATTTCCTTCACGCGCGACCGCACCATTCGATGACACTTGCCGCAACCGAACTTGCCTTTCGCGCTGCCAGCGTGGCGCTGCTGCTGGTGCTGGCGGCGTTGCTGGTCTCGGATTTCCGCAATGTGCTGGCGGCGCGGCTCGGCGCGGCCTTCGCGCTGGGCTCGGTCGCGCATGCGGTGAGCTATTCGGTGGATGTCACGTCGCGGATCCCGCTCTGGCATGCACCGCTGATCGCGTTGTCGACCGGCACCATCGTGGTGTTCTGGCTGTTCACACGCTCCCTGTTCGACGACGAGTTTCGCCTCCGCTGGTGGCACGGATGGGTCTGGGCGCTGGTGACGGCCTTCAGCTTCGCAGGCTGCGTCTGGATTGCACCCAGCGGTCATGTGCGGTTCTCGGTGAGGCTGGTCAATCTGATCGTGCTCGCCTTCATCGCGCTTGCGGTCGGGCAGACGATCGCCTCCTGGCCGGCCGACCTGGTCGAGCGCCGCCGCAGCGTTCGCGTCTTCATCGTCTGCGCAACCGCGCTCTATGGCGGGCTGAACGCAGTGCTCCAGATCGCCGCCGCCGGGCACCACGTCGGCGATGTCGTCGAAACCATCAATGCCGGCGCGCTCGCCTGCACCATCGCGGCGATCGTCTATGCCATGATGCGCGTGGATGGCGCCGATCTGTTTCCGGCCGCCGCGGAGGCCGCACCGGCGATCGTGTTCAGCCCGCAAGCGGCCGAAGACGCCGCCGACCAAAAACTCATCGACGCCCTGATGCGGCTGATGGCGGACGAGCGGATCTACCGCCAGGAGAACATCACCATCGGCGTGCTGGCGGGTCGGCTGAAAATTCCCGAATACCGGCTGCGCCGTTTGATCAACCAGCGGCTCGGCTATCGCAACTTCAATGTGTTTCTGAACAACCACCGTATCGAGGAAGCCAAGGCCGCGCTGGCCGATCCCGCCCAGGCCGAGGTCCCCGTCATCACCATCGCGATGGACGCCGGCTTCCAGTCGCTCGGCCCGTTCAATCGCGCCTTCAAGGCAGTGACGGGGGTGACGCCGACGGAGTACCGGCGGCTCAAGGTCGATGCAGTCTAGATTTTAGATCTTTGAAATCACGTAAGAATTTCGAAATCGACTAGCATCAATCACTTTCGACGAGGTCGTTTTTCAAATCCGGCGAGCGCCCACCGCTCATATCAGGCTCCTTTTCCGCCACACGCCCCGCAGCCGGAGAAAGCCCGTGACCCGTCGCCGTAAGATCGTCCTCCTGACCACCGCCATCGCCTGTGCCGGCCTCGCGCTCGGCGCGGCGCGGGCCCGCGACGTGCCCAAGGTTGCTACCGGCTTCATCGCCCACACGCTCTGTTCGGAGATCTTCGTCTCCGGCCTCGATCCCATGCACGACCTCGCCGAGACCACCGACGCGATGCCGGGCGCGGGTCTGCTCACCTGGGCCATGGATTTTCGGGTCGATCGCACGCGCAAGGATGTCACGGTGTCCCTGTTCGGGATTGGCCGCAGCCATGCCGTCTATCGCGAGGGACTTGGTTGCACGCTCGAGCACGGCCAGGGGATCGTCGACGTCGCGTTGCCGCCTGGCGATAAGCAGCCTACGTTACTCCCCGAGATCGCCGGCCCCGGGCTCGTGCCTCCACAAAGCGAGGGCCTGGCAGCTGCGCTCGATCGCGCCTTCGCCGAGCCCGCGCAGCCGCCTTATCGCCGCACCCGCGCGATCGTCGTCATGAAGGCCGGCCGCATCATCGCCGAGCGCTATGCCGACGGCATCGGACCGGAGACGCAGCTGCTCGGCTTCTCCATGACGAAGTCGGTGATGTCTGCATTGACGGGCATTCTCGTGCGCCAAGGCAAGCTCAAGCTCGACGGGCCCGCGCCCATCGTCGCCTGGCAAAATCTGGATGATCCGCGCCATGCCATCACTGTCGACCAGTTGCTGCGTCACACCGCAGGCATTGCGCTCGGAAGCTCGTTGCAGGCCTCGCTCGGCTCCGCGCTCGAACCGGTCAACGCCATGAAATATGCCGAGGACGATATGGCCAGCTTTGCCGAGCGTGCGCCGCTTGCAACCGCGCCGGGCACGGCGTGGAATTATCACGACGGCAACTTCCTCATCCTCGCGCATCTGCTGCGCGACGCCGCCGGCGGGAAGCCCGCCGATGCGCTCCGCTTCGCGCGCCGCGAATTGTTCGCGCCACTCGGCATGGTCAACGTCACGCTTCAGCTCGACGGTGCCGGCACGATCGAGGGCTCCGGCGAAATGCTGGCCTCCGCACGCGACTGGGCGCGCTTCGGCCAGCTTTATCTCAACGACGGCGTCGCCGGCGGCAAGCGCATCCTGCCGGAGGGTTGGGTGAACTACTCGGCGTCAGCCACGCCGAACGCCTGGGTCGGCATCGGCGCCGGCTTCTGGACCAACCAGGGCGACAGCTTTGGCGCGAAATTTCGCGTCGAACACGGCTGGCCGCGCGATACCTTCTTCGCCAAGGGGACGATCGGGCAATATGCGATCGTGATCCCGTCCGAGCGTCTGGTGATCGTGCGCCTCGGTCGCTCGCCGAACTGGCCGCCGGAGGTGGATGGCGTGTTCGACCTCGTCCGCGACGTGGTCGCCGCGACGCATGACAGGAGCAAGATGGCGGGCGGGAATTGAGTGCTCGTTGCTTCTTACTCTCCCCCTCCAGGGGAGGGTGAGCGAGGCGCCACTGCTAGTTCTGCCTCCCCAACTGCGTCGCTTTCGCCACGCGATCAAACCGCTCCAGCGACAGGATCGCATCCGCAAATTGCTCCGCGCGTGCTTTCAGCACCGGTCGTGCCAGTGTCAGGAATTTCTGCTGCATCGCCTGCGCATCCGGGAACGAGTTGGGCTCGCCGGAGGGATCGGCGTAGAGCCGCTCGTGCACGCCATCGTCGGTGGTGATGCTGACGCGCGCGCCGAAGGGATGGACGCGCCCCTCCAGGCGAGCATCCTGCACGACGTCGAACTTGTCCGCGAGCGCATCGATCGTGGCATCGCCGAGCCTGCCATAATCGTCCCAGCCAAAGCTGCCCTGGTCGAGCGCGAGCGCGCCGGTGAAGAACATCGAGAACTGGCCGCCGACGATCGAGCGCGGGTGCCGCTTGGTGGTGGCATCGCCGGTCAGCGTGATGCCGTTACGATGCAGCCCAATCTCGACCCGCTTGACTTGCCCGGGCGTCAGATTGTGCTCGCGTCGCATCGCGATCAGCGCGTCGATCGCGGCGTGTGTGTAGCGGCAGCTCGGATACGGTTTGACGCCGATCTTCATGGTCTCATAGCTCTTGCCGAGCTCGGCGATTGCTTTGTCCGGATACGCGTCATCGGTGTAGCCGACCAGGAGGCCGTGCTTGCCCTCGACCGATTCCGTCGAGCCGATGAAATCGTTGCGCGCCAGCGTCGCTGCGATCACGCCGTTCATGGCGGCGGCGCCGACCTGGTAGCGCTTGTTCCAGGCGCCGTTGACCAGAAATTGCAGCGAGCCTGCGGCCTGGCTGCCGGAGACGCCGAAGGCCGAGATGATCTGCGTCTCGGACAGGCCGAACAACTTTGCGGCGGCGGCAGCCGCGCCATAGGTGCCTGCGGTCGCGGTCGGATGGAAGCCGCGGGCATAATGCGAGGTCGGATCAAGCGCGTTGCCGAGCCGGCAGCAGACCTCGTAGCCGGCGACGATCGCGGTCAGCACGTCGCGACCGGAGGCGCCGACCATCTCGCCGACCGCGAATGCGGCCGGCACCACCGGCGCGCTCGGATGCAGCGAGGAATCCGCATGTGTGTCGTCGAAATCGAGGGAGTGGCCGAGGGCGCCGTTGAGGAGCGCGGCGACCGCCGGCGTCCAGGTCTTGACATCGCCGAACACGGTGGATTCGCCCTTGCCGTCGAGCGCGAGCGCCTCCAGCATCTTCAGCAGCGACGGCGTCGATTCCGCCTCGCGGCGCGCGCGAATCGCGCTGCCGAGGAAATCGAGCGTCAGCACTTTTGCGCGCTCGAGCACCTCCGCCGGAATATCCCCGTACTTCAGATTGGCGACATAGGCGGCGAGCGTTGCGGTTTCCTGGGCCATCGTGTTTCCTCGTTTTGGCCGGCAGGGTAGGCGGGCGGATTTCCCCTTTCAAGTCGCCCCTCGGCTGCGGGTATCAGCTATGCTTTTGGCCGGTTAGGTGGATCGGGATATTCGACGATGGCATTCGCACGGCAGCTATACGATCAGGTCCGGTCGCGAAGGACGCAACTGGGGCTGGCGATCCGGGTCACGGTCGCGGCAACCGCAGCCTATGTGATCGCGACCGCGCTGCACCTGCTGCTGCCGCTCTGGGCGGTCCTGACCTCGCTGATCGTGACCCAGATGAGCGTCGGGCGCTCGTTGAAGGCGACGCGCGACTACATGCTCGGGACGATCGGCGGCGCCATCTATGGTGGCGCCATTGCAATCCTGATCCCCTATTCCAGCGAAGCCGGGCTGTTGGGGCTTCTGGTCCTGTCCGTCGCCCCGCTCGCCTTCATCGCCGCGATCAACCCGAGTCTCAGCGCGGCGACCGTGACCGCCGTGATCGTGCTCCTGGTTCCCACCATGCATCATTCAGATCCCATGACTTCGGCGATCGATCGCGTCAGCGAGGTCGCGGTCGGCGCGATCACTGGGCTGCTCGTCTCCTTCCTGGTGCTGCCATCGCGTGCGATCCGGCAGATTCGTGCCGGCGCCGCGCGCCTGCTCGAGTTGATCGCCGACGCCTTCACCGAACTGCTGGCTGGCCTGACGCGGGGCCGCGACAACGACGCGCTGCATCGGATCCAGGACGGCATCGGCACCGCGATGGTAGGGCTCAACGCCACCGGCGCCGAGGCCGAGCGCGAGCGCTCGGCGCGCCTGTCGAGCGGGCCCGACACCGGTCCGCTGCTGCGAACCGTCCTGCGGCTGCGCCACGACGTCGTGATGATCGGCCGCGCCACCGTGGTGCCGCTGCCGGCCGACGTGCAGACCCGGCTCGCCGCGCCGCTCTCGGAGGTCGGCATGGTCATCGCGCAATTCCTGCGCTCGGCAGCCGCGGCGCTGCGGAGCGGCGCCGGCGCGCCGCCAATCCATCCCGTGCACGTCGCGCTCCAAAACTATGCCGATGCGGTCGCTGCCGTCCGCCGCGACGGCCTGATCCGCGGCCAGCCCGGCGACACCGCGGAGCGCTTCTTCGCGCTCGGCTTCTCGCTGGAGCAGATGCACCAGAATCTCTGCGACCTCGATCGCGTCATCGGCGAGTGGTCGGAAGCGGCGGCGGACAAGCCGGTGCGGGTTGCGGAATAAATTGCGCTAGAGATCGAAGAACGCGAGCTGCGCCGCGTCGCGCCGCTCGATACCCTCAGTCAGCGCCTTCAACGCGACATCGAAGCCCGGCTGCGGCTGCTCCAGTTCCCATGCGCCGTCATGGTCCCACTGAAAGCACCAGCCATAACGCTCGCCGGGCTCGACATGGAGCAGGAGGCAGCGGCTGAGCTGCGACGGTTCTGCGACCGGTATCAGGCGCGTTAGCGATACGCCGTACTCCTTGCGGAAATAATCGCAGGCGTCTTCGAGCTCGTCTTCGGAATGGGCGATGAAATTCAGGACATTGCGCTGCTGCGTGGTTAGTTCGTCAGGCGCATGGAAGCGCAGCTCGGACGACGATTCGGGCAACCGGACCAGCAGCTCAGTCTCGCCACGGGTTAGCAGGAAGTTGCGATAGTCGTCGGGCAGCTGCACCCCGAGCTCCTGCTCCGTTCTCCCGATCTCCGCGTCGCTTGCCGGCGTGCCGGGCTTCCAGCGCCAGCCCTTGGCCGACGTTCCCGCCTTGCGTCGCGCTTCGTAGTCGGCATAGTCGGGGAACGACATGATGTCTTCGTAGCCGCCGAACCGCGACCATTGATAGGCGTCGTCGAAGGCTTCCTCCCGCCGCCCGGGAAAGCAAGCGCAGATCACGTTCGCGCGCTGCAGGATGCGCTCGTGGTTTGCGGCGACCCTGCAGGCTCGCTCGATCGCCGCGAGCGCTGCGGATGGATTGCCCGCGCGCACATAGGCGTCGCTGAGCGACTCAAGAATACGCCCCTCCAGATCGCTCTCGTAAATCGACCAGGCGTAGTGCGGCTGCTTTGCGGCACGCCGCGCAGTCAGCGTATCGCGCGCCCGTTCGGCAAAACGGAGCGTCGGTTGCGCGTCCGCATCGGCCGCGAGGCCGTGATGAGCGGCAAGCCACAGATACAGCGGCTCGTGCTCGGCCGACGTGCCCCTCAGCGCCCGGAGATGCTTTGCCTGCTCGATAAGCGGCGCGCTGAGCGCGGCCATCATCAGCTCGTCCAGGCCCTTCTGCCAATCCGGCTTGGCCTGCGGATCGGGCAAGAGGTCGCGCAGTGTATATTTGGTGTGGCTGGTCTCGAAATAACCGGCGTCGATGAGCCCGGCCGCTTCGCGCCGGAACGCAGAGATCGCCACGGTGACATCCGAATAGGTCTCGCGCAGAAACTCGTCCGATCCGTCCTGTCCCTCGCGCATGTAGGTACCGATGATCATGGGATCGCCGCCCAGGATCAGCAGCAGCTCGCGATCGTTATCACCGGGCGGACGATGGAAGAATTTGGCCAGATACATGCGATCTCCGAACGCGAGCAAGACGTCGGTCGGCACAGCTGCCGGCCGTCAGGTCTCAGTCGCTTGCGCGGAGAAACTGGTTCATGGCCGCGGGGTCGCGCCAGGCCCTTGCTTTGCATGCGCCAGACCAGGAGATCGATGCGGTCCTGGCCGAAGAACGGCTCCTTCTCGAACACGAAGGTCGGCACGCCCCAATGGCCGGAGGCAGCGTGATCCTTTTCGTTGTCGGCGATCACCTGCTCGTAGCGGTTTGGATCGGCGCTGATGGCCGCATCCATCGCGGCCAGATCGAAGCCCGCCTTCTCGGCAGCGCGTGCGAGGTGATCGCCCTCGTTCCATCCCGCCACCGAACCGTCCCATAGAACCCGCGCGATCTCGGAGGCGAATGCGAGCGCGCGGCCTTCGAGCTGGGCCATGGCGCCGAGCCGGGTCAGGCGGTGGATGTAGGGTTGCTCTGCCGCGACCTCCAGCGTCGTCCTGTCCTGCACGACCGGATCGGGATGGGGAAAGCGGAAAGGAATGTTCTCGTGCTGCGCCACGCGGCTGCTGTCGAGAATGATATAGGGGATGAACTGCCGGTTGGTTCTCTTGAAGAAGCCGGGCACGCGGACCGCCAGCGGATAGACCGGCCGCAAATTCACCGCGAGATCATACTCCTCGACGAGCTTCAGCGTCCTCGGCAGCGCGAGATAGCTGTAGGGGCTGCGGAAGGAGAAGAACAGGTCGACTGAGAGGGTCATCAGACTGCCTCCACGATCCGCCCCATCATGCCGCGCACCACCAGCTTGTGGAAGGGCTTGATCAGCGTGAGATAAGTGCGGCCGAGCAGATTATGCGTCCGCACCAGCGTGGTCGAGGTCACCTGCTTCTGCGTCGCGTCGCCGGCGACATCGACCACGAGGCGGAAGTCGAGATGATAGTCGTCGAAGCCGGCGACGAGGCGCTCCGGCGTTTCGCTGACCACCGGAAACAGGCCGATCAGGCCGCCCGGCGCCGGTGCGCCCTCGCCCGACGTCTTCAGCCCGAAGGGCATCACCAGGATATTGCGCAGGCGCAAGAGCGCGTCGATCCAGCGCGGCCCGTGCAGCACCATCCGGACGCAGGCCTCGCGGGCGGTGAGCGCCTTCCCGCCGATCGCGACGCGATGGGCGTCGATGAATTGTGCGCCGGCGAGCAGTGCGTCGGCGTCAACCTCGGGGGTGACTTCGCGGACGGACGTCATGCCCCCAATCTGCGCGCCAGCCGCTGGAAGCGCAAGATCAGAAGGGTGGCATAGACGAACGTCCCGAGCGACAACCCGATCCAGACACCGACTGCGCCGAGCTGCGCGTTGAAGGCGAGCAGCCATGCGCTCGGGAAGCCGACGCACCAATAGCCGATGATGGCGAACACCAGCGTCATCCTGGTGTCATTGAGGCCGCGCAGCGCCCCGCCGATGATGGTCTGGAGACCGTCGGCGATGAAGAAGGTCGAACCGACCAGGAGCAGTGTCGCGGTCAGCTCGATCGTCTCCGAGCTCGTCTCGCCACCGCCGAAGAACAGGCGCGCCAGCGCATATCGCCCGATCACGATGGCAAGCGTTAGCGCCGCGACGAGTGCGATTCCGAGCAGCGTTGCGACCAGGCCAGCGCGCTTCACCGCGGCCGGCTCGTTGCGGCCGAACGCGTGTCCGACCCGAACCGTCGCCGCCATGCCGATGCCGAGCGGGATCATGAACAGGACGGCGGTGACCTGGAGCGCGACCTGGTGGGCGGCAAGCGCGGTGGTGTTGATCAGTCCCATCAGAAGCGCGGCCGAGGAGAACATGCCGTATTCCATCAGCAGCGCAAACGAGATCGGCGCGCCGATCATGAGCAGCTCGCGCGTCAAGGGCCAGTCGCCACGCCAGAGGTGCACGAGCGGATGATAGTCCGAAAACGGCTTTCGGAACGCGGCGATGGCCAGCGCAGCGAAGAAGGTGCCGAAGTTGATCAGCGTCGTCGCGAGCCCCGCGCCGAGCAGGCCGAGCTGCGGCAGGCCGAACAGGCCGTGGATCAACAGATAGACCAGCACTGCATTGGCGGGGATCGCGGCAAAGGTGATCCACAGCGGCGGCTGCGGCCGGTTCACCGCGCCCATGAACCCGCGCAGTGCAATGAAGCCGAGCGCCGGCGCAATGCCCCAGGCAAGCCCGAACAGATAGCGCTGCGCAAGCGCGGCCGAATGCGGCGTCTGTCCGAGCGCCAGCAGGATCTCTTCGCCGTAGAGCGGCGAGGCCATCATCGGCAGCGAGATCAACAGCGCGACCCACAGCCCGACGCGCAGGGAGCGCCGTATGCGCCTGACGTCTCCGGCGCCAAAGGCTTGCGCCGCCAGCGGCGCCACCGCGGCGACGAGGCCGAGGCCAAAGGTGAAGCTGATGAAGTAGACGGTGTGCGCCAGCGCGGCGGCCGCCACAGCGTCCTCGCCGAGCCGGCCGATCAACACGAGGTCGGTCGTCATCATCGCGATCTGCCCGAGCTGCGTCAGCATCATCGGCACGGCCAGCCGCAACGTCTCGCCGAATTCGTCGGCGAGGTGGTTGGGCGCGGCGAGTTGCTGCGATTGACGTCGGACGGTTTCGAGCATGGGCGAGGCTTAGCATCGCGGCGCGTCGAAAACATGGCTCTCTTGTTCCGGATGCGCGAAGCGCGAGCCGGGACCTGCCTCTTCTCCCTCTCCCCGTTCTTACGGGGAGAGGGTTGGGGTGAGGGGCTGCTTCCGCGAAAATGGTGGCAGTTGGACTCGCGGAGGCTCCCCCTCACCCAGATTGCATCTGCGATGCAATCCGGCCTCTCCCCGCAGGCGGGGAGAGGCGAAGATCAGCCCTTCCGCTCCGGCACACGCTTGATCTTGGCGCCGAGCGCGTTCAGCCGCTCGTCGATGCGCTCGTAGCCGCGCTCGATCTGGTCGGCATTATTGATCGTCGAGGTTCCCTCGGCGCAGACGGCAGCGAGCAGCATGGCCATGCCGGCGCGGATGTCGGGCGAGATCATCGAGGCGCCACGCAGGCGGCTGGGCCCCGCGATGATCGCGCGGTGCGGGTCGCACAGCACGATGCGCGCACCCATCGCGATCAGCTTGTCGACGAAGAACATCCGGGACTCGAACATCTTCTCGAACATCAGGATCACGCCTTCGCATTGCGTGGCGGTGACGATTGCGATCGACATCAAATCGGCCGGGAAGGCCGGCCAGGGCTGGTCCTCCAGCTTCGGCACGTGGCCGCCGAAATCGTCCTGGATCTTCAGGGTCTGGTTGGACGGCACGATCAGATCGTCGCCCTCGACGCGGCAGACGATGCCGAGCCGCTCGAAGCCCATGCGGATCGAGCGCAAATGCTCGACGCCCGCACGGACGATGCGCAAAGGCGAGCGCGTCACCGCTGCAAGCCCGATCAGCGAGCCGACCTCGATATGGTCGGGCTGGATCGCATACGTCGCCGAGCCCAGCGTCGCCTGCCCATGCACGACCATCGTGTTGGTGCCGATGCCCTCGATCTTCGCACCGAGCGCGACCAGGAAGTTGGCGAGGTCCTGCACATGCGGCTCGGAGGCGGCGTTGCGCAAATAGGTGACGCCGTCGGCGGCCACGGCCGCAACGAGTGCGTTCTCGGTCGCGGTGACGCTCGGCTCGTCCAGGAACACGTCGGCGCCGGTCAGTTTTGGAGCGCGGAATTCCAGCCGGTCGGTCGCAGTGACCTTGGCGCCCAACTGCTCCAGCGCCAGCACATGCGTGTCCAGCCTGCGCCGGCCGATGACATCGCCGCCAGGCGGCGGCAGCATCACCTCGCCGCAACGGGCGAGCAGGGGACCTGCGAGCAGGATCGAGGCGCGGATGCGGACGCAGAGCTCAGGATCGAGATCGGCGGCGCGGATGCTCTTGGCGTGAATGACGAGGGTGTTGCGCTCGCGCCATTCGGCCGATGCGCCGACCGAGCGGATCAGCTCGACCAGCGTCTCGGTGTCGCGAATGCGCGGCACGTTCTGAAGCGTCACCGGATGTTCGGTGAGCAGGGCAGCGGCGATGATCGGCAGCGCCGAGTTCTTGTTGCCGGATGGCTCGATCGAGCCCGAGAGCCGGTGACCGCCCTCGACGATATACTGAATGGGCGCCACTGCCTCTGCCCCTGTTGCCTAGATGTCGATCGTCGCACTCAGCGAGTGCTCCTGGATGAAGTCGCGGCGCGGCTCGACCACGTCGCCCATCAGCTTGGTGAAGATATCGTCGGCCTCGTCGACCTCCTTGACCTTCACCTGGAGCAGCGAGCGCACTTCGGTGTCCAGCGTGGTTTCCCAGAGCTGCTCCGGGTTCATCTCGCCCAGACCTTTGTAGCGCTGGAGCGTGATGCCCTTGCGGCCGGCCTCAGTGACGGCCTCGAACAGATCGACGGGGCCGTGGACGATGTGCTCGGTGTCCTTGCGCCGCAGCTTGCCGGAGCGGGCATAGACGTCCTGGAGCTTCGTCGTGTACTCGTCGAGCTTGCGGGCTTCGACTGAGCCGAGCAGCGCGTCGTCGATGATGGCGGCTTCCTTGACGCCGCGCACGGTGCGCTCGAACAGGAAACCCTGGCCCTCGACGAACTGGCCGACCCAGCCGCGTTCGACCTCCTCGGCCTGGCTGTCGAGGCGCCCGGCGATGTATTGCGCGGCCGCGGCAGCCTTCTCGGGATCGCCGTAGATCGCCTTGTTCAGCACGCCGGTGATCGCGGCCTGCTCGACGACCTTGCGGTTATAGCGGCTGTGCAGATTGCGCAGGATGCTGCGGACGACCCGGGCGTCGTCGACCAGCGCACGCAGGTCACGGCCGGTGCGATCGCCGCCGTTTCCGGAGCTGAACACGCAATCGTCGAGCCCGGCATCGATCAGATAGTCTTCCAGCGCCCGCTCGTCCTTCAGATACTGCTCGGACTTGCCGCGGCTGACCTTATAGAGCGGCGGCTGGGCGATGTAGAGATAGCCGCCGTCGATGATGTCGCGCATCTGCCGGTAGAAGAAGGTCAGCAGCAGCGTACGGATATGGGCGCCGTCGACGTCGGCGTCCGTCATCACGATGATCTTGTGATAGCGCAGCTTCTCGACCGAGAAGTCATCGCTGATGCCGGTGCCGAGCGCGGTGATCAGCGTGCCGATCTGCTCGGACGACAGCATCTTGTCGGGGCGCACGCGTTCCACGTTGAGGATCTTGCCGCGCAGCGGCAGCACCGCCTGGAACTCGCGGTTGCGGCCCTGCTTGGCGCTGCCGCCGGCCGAGTCGCCCTCGACGATGAACAGCTCCGACTTCGCCGGATCCTTCTCCTGGCAGTCGGCGAGCTTGCCGGGCAGCGAGGAGACCGAGAGCGGGCTCTTGCGCGTCAGCTCGCGCGCCTTTCGCGCGGCCTCGCGGGCAGCGGCCGCCTGGATCACCTTGCCGACGATCATTTTGGCTTCGCTGGGGTGCTCCTCGAACCACGCCTGGAGCGCCTCATTGAGCACGTTCTCGACCACGGGACGCACTTCCGAGGACACCAGCTTGTCCTTGGTCTGCGACGAGAATTTTGGATCGGGCACCTTCACCGACAGCACGGCCGTGAGGCCTTCGCGGCAGTCATCGCCGGTGAGCGCGATCTTTTCCTTCTTCGCGTTGGCCTCGGCATAGCCGTTGACCTGGCGCGTCAGCGCGCCGCGGAAACCGGCGAGATGGGTGCCGCCGTCACGCTGCGGGATGTTGTTGGTGAAGCAGAGCACGTTCTCGTGGTAGCTGTCGTTCCACCACAGCGCCGCCTCGACGCCGATGCCGTTGGCTTCCGAGCGCACCATGATCGGCGCGGGAACGAGCGCCTTCTTGTTGCGATCGAGATATTTGACGAACTCCTCGACGCCGCCGGAATAATGCATCTCCTCGCGCTTCTCGACCGCATGGCGCATGTCGGAGAGGATGATGTTGACGCCGGAATTGAGGAAGGCGAGTTCGCGCAGACGGTGCTCGAGCGTCGCGAAATCATATTCGACGTTCTTGAAGGTTTCGGTCGAGGCCAGGAACGTCACTTCCGTGCCGCGCCTGCCCGGCGCATCGCCAACGACCTTCAGCGGCGCGACGGCATCGCCATGGGCGAACTCGATGTAGTGCTCCTTGTCGTCGCGCCAGATGCGAAGCCCGAGCTTGCTGGACAGCGCGTTGACGACGGAGACGCCGACGCCGTGCAGGCCGCCGGAGACCTTGTAGGAGTTCTGGTCGAATTTTCCGCCGGCGTGGAGCTGGGTCATGATGACCTCGGCCGCCGAGATGCCTTCGCCCTTATGGATGTCGACGGGAATGCCGCGGCCGTCGTCACGCACCGTGACGGAATTGTCGGCATTGAGGATCACGTCGACGCGCGTAGCGTGGCCAGCCAGCGCTTCGTCGATCGCGTTGTCGACGACCTCGTAGACCATGTGATGCAGGCCCGAGCCGTCGTCGGTGTCGCCGATATACATGCCCGGACGCTTGCGGACGGCATCGAGACCCTTGAGCACGCGGATCGATTCCGCGCCGTATTCGCTCGCGTTGGAGGGCTCGTTTTCGGCACGCGGCTGCCGAGCAGGTTCTGTCATGAGAGGCCTTCGAGGTGACGTCCGAATCAGCGGCGCAAAAGGCGCTGATTTGGGAGGTATTTGTGCCATGAAAGGAGGATTGCGCCTAGCGCAAAGTATCCTCCCGCAACCCTTTGACGAGATAGGGATTTTTAGCCAGCTTTCAAGGCGATCGAGGGCCGATTCTGAAGCACGCAAAAAGCCCGATTCGAGGGCGCTTTTTCGCGTCGAAAATGACCGCGCTTTTCCGGGCATCGGCAGGATATCGGCCTTGGCCGCGGCCTGCGTACTCTGCTGCACGAGGCTGACCGTGGTCTCGCCCTTGGCGCGGCCAAGCTTGAGGGTGGCCGGCCCCTCCGGGGATGTGAACGTCAACTCCGCCTGCTCAGCCGCTGTCGGCGCGGCCTCGAGAAACTAGTCGCTGCGGCAACCCGTCAGGTTCAAGGGTGACGCCCTACCGGCGGGCCGTGATGCCCCCGTTCTCGACGTCGAACACCTCTCCGGAGCCGCCGATCTCGGCAAAGGCGGCGGGATCGGCGCCGGTTAACCACACCTGCGCGCCGAGTTTTTGCAGCTCGGCAAACAGGGCGGCGCGGCGATTGGGGTCGAGATGCGCGACGACCTCGTCGAGCAGCAAGAGCGGCACGATGCCGGTCATCTCGGCAACCAGCGTTGCATGCGCCAGCACGAGCCCGATCAGCAGCGCCTTCTGCTCGCCGGTCGAGGCATCGCGCGCCGGCATTCCCTTTGGCGCGTAGACGACCTGCAGATCGGTGAGATGCGGTCCGTCCGTGGTGCGTCCGGCGATCGCGTCGCGCGGACGGTTGTCGCGCAGGATCTGGCGGTAGCGGTCCTCGACCGCGGTTGCAGTCTCCGTGAGCAGCGCGTTTTCCATCCAACCGTCGAGCGCGATCTGCGCCGATGGGAAGGCGGAGGACTGCGCGCGGGCATTGAGCATATCGGTGAGTTTTGCAGCGGTCTGGCCACGCGTCGCTGCGACCGCGACCGCAAGCTCGGCGGTCTCGCGCTCGATGGCGTCGCACCAATGGTCGTCATAATTGCGGACTTCGAGCAGCCGGTTGCGCGAGCGCAGCGAACGCTCGAGCGCGGAAATGCGCCCCGAATGCTCGCTGTCGATCGCGAGCACCAGGCGGTCGAAGAAGCGCCGCCGCTCGGAGGCCGCGCCCATGAACAGGCCGTCCATTGCCGGCGTCAGCCACACCATGCGGATGTGGTCGCCGAAGGCGCTCGCCGAATTGACCGGCTCGCGGTCGATGCGGCAGCGCCGGCTCACCGCGCTGTCGGCGCGCGGCGCATCGATGCCGGTGCCGAGCGTGGCAAGGCCCAGCGCGCCCTCGACCTGCGCCGATACGGCCCAGGAGCCGTCGCCCTGATTGTCGGCGACGTCTTCCAGCGTCGCCCTCCGCAAGCCCCGGCCCGGCGACAGAAACGAGATCGCCTCGATGCAATTGGTCTTGCCCGCACCATTGGGTCCGACCAGCGCCACCATGTCAGCCGCCGTCTCGAGCCCCGCCGCCCGGTAATTGCGAAACTGCGTCAGCGTCAGGCGATGAATGCGGGAGGGGGTCATGCTTTATTCGCGCAAACCGGACTCTTCACCCTCTCCCCCTTGTGGGAGAGGGTGGTGCCTCACGAAGTGAGGCGACGGGTGAGGGGTATCTTACCGCGCACTGAGCTTTGCAAGGATGTCCTCCAATACGGCCGCAGGCTGTTGCAACACATCGTTGTTCCAGTAGCGGGCGGTTTGAAATCCTTCGGCTGAGAGCGCTGCTTCACGGGTTGCGTCGCCTTTCGATTCCGCGTGCTGACTGCCGTCAATCTCGATCACAAGCCGCTTCTCAAAACAGACGAAGTCGAGAATGTAATTCTCGACCGGGACTTGTCGGCGAAACTTGAAGGCAGAAAGCCGTCGATCCCTGAGCAAGCGCCACATTGCGGCTTCTGCATTGGTCGGTTCGTGCCGCATATTCTTCGCAAATTGGCGGAGATGTTTGGCGGTCGGCCGATGGTGCGGGTCCTGTGGCACGGCTTCCTCGCCTCGCGCACTGTTCGTGAAGTGTTGGCGGCGCTTCACCCTCTCCCCTTGCGGGAGAGGGTGCCGTCGCGAAGCGACGGCGGGTGAGGGGTTGCTTCCGCATCGAATGTGCGGAGAGAGGACCCCTCACCCCCGTGAGGTTGTCGCTGATGTCGGAGCTGCCCTCTCCCGCAAGGGGAGAGGGCACAGCAATGCGCATCGCTCCTAGGTCATGAGAGATTGCTTCGCATCGGCGCGGATCCACGCGCCTCACACCCGCATCGGCATCAGAACGTACAGTGCGCTCTTGTCGTCGCGGTCCTGGACGAGGGTCGGCGAGCCAGGGTCGGCGAGCTTGAGGGTTGCGACCTCGCCCTCGATCTGGGCGGCGATGTCGAGCAGATAGCGCGAGTTGAAGCCGATATCGAGCGCATCCGAGGCGTATTCGACTTCGAGCTCTTCGGTGGCGCTGCCGGAATCCGGATTGGTCACCGACAGCACCAGCTTGCCAGCGGAGAGCGATAGCTTCACCGCGCGGCCGCGCTCGCTGGAGATGGTGGAGACACGGTCGACCGCGGCCTCGAAGTCCTTCTTGTCGACGACCAGCTCCTTGTCGTTGTTCTGCGGGATGACTCGGCCGTAGTCGGGGAAGGTGCCGTCGATCAGCTTTGAGGTCAGCACCACATTGCCGATGGTGAAGCGGATCTTGGCCTGCGACAGCTCGATCGTGACTTCGGCCTCGCTGTCCTCGATCAGGCGCTGCACCTCGCCGACGGTCTTGCGCGGCACGATCACGCCGGGCATGCCGGCGGCGCCCGTGGGCTGCACCAGGTCGAGCTGGGCGAGGCGGTGGCCGTCGGTGGCGACGCCGCGCAAGGTCGCCGCTTTGGCAGAGCCTGCGGCATGCAGATAGATGCCGTTGAGATAGTAGCGCGTCTCCTCGGTCGAGATCGCGAACTGGGTGCGGTCGATCAGCCGCTTCACGTCCTTGGCGGCAAGATTGAAGGAGTGCGACATGTCGCCGGCTGCAAGATCGGGAAAATCATTTTCCGGCAGCGTCTGGAGCGTGAAGCGCGAGCGGCCGGCGCGGATCGCCAGTACCGAGCGATCACCGTCGCCTTCCAGCACGATCTGCGAGCCGTCGGGCAGCTTGCGCACGATGTCGTAGAACATGTGCGCCGGCACGGTCGTGGAACCCGCGGTCGCGGTTTCCGCGGCGAGCGTCTCCGTCACCTCGAGGTCGAGGTCGGTCGCCTTCAGCGACAATTTTGCGCCCTCTGCGCGCACCAGCACGTTGCCGAGAATCGGGATCGTGTTGCGCCGCTCGACCACGCGGTGGACGTGGCCCAGCGATTTCAGGAGTTGCGCGCGTTCGACCGTAACCTTCATTGCACTACCCGCCCGATCCCAGGATGGAAAAGCCGGGCGGCCGAAAACGGCGCCGCGGCACGGAAGAAACCCGACAGAGCCGGATCATCCAGCCGATATGATCAAAGCCGTCAAGGTCGCGCAAGGTGGCGCGTATAGCCATCCGATTCAAGGGATTGGGGTGCTGTTCCCCACGATTTACATCCCGATTTTGCCCCCGTCCCGGCGGCGAAGCCGGGACGATCAATGGCAGCTCGGAATGGCTCTAGGGGTTTATTCCTGAAGCTGCCGCTTCAAGGATTCGACCTCTTCGGACAGCGCCGTATCCTTGCTGACCAGTGCCTCGATTTTGCGCACCGCGTGCAGCACGGTGGTGTGGTCGCGTCCGCCGAAGCGGCGGCCGATCTCCGGCAGCGAGCGCAGGGTCAGCGTCTTGGCGAGGTACATCGCGACCTGCCGTGGCCGGACCACGTTGGCGGTACGGCGCGAGGACAGGAGGTCGGAGCGGCTGACATTATATTGCCGCGCCACCACGCGCTGGATGTCCTCGATCTTGATGCGCTTGGGCTCCTGCGGCCGGATCAGGTCGCGCACCTCGCGCTCGGCCATCTCCAGCGTCACCGGCTGGTTGTTCAGCTTCGAGTGAGCAAGCAGCCGGTTGATCGAACCCTCGAGGTCCCTGCCGTTATGGGTGATGCTGCGCGCCAGATAGTTCAGCACCTCCTCGGGCACGTCGAAGCTTGCATGATGGGCACGGGCGGCTGCGACGCGCGACTTGAGAATGCCAAGCCGCAAATCCTCCCCGAGCGATCCCATCTCGACCACGAGGCCGCCGGCAAGCCGCGAGCGGACGCGATCGTCCAGGCTCTCGAGATCCGACGGCGGGCGGTCGGCGGCGATCACGACCTGGCGGCCGGCATCGATCAGCGCATTCAGCGTGTGGCAGAACTCGGCCTGCGTCGACTTGCCCTGGAGGAACTGGAGGTCGTCGATGACGAGCACGTCGATGCCGCGCAGCGCTTCCTTGAAGGCGAGCGCAGTCTGCGTCTTCAGCGCGGCGACGAAGCCGTACATGAATTTTTCCGCGGTGAGATAGAGCACCTTGCGCTCGCTGCCGGAATTGCCGGCCCAGGTCACTGCCTGGAGCAGATGCGTCTTGCCGAGGCCAACGCCGGCATGGATGTAGAGCGGGTTGAACATCACGGGATCGCCGCGGCGTCCTTCCGCGACCTGGCGTGCCGCCGCATGCGCCAGCGTATTGGCGCGGCCGACGACGAAGCTTGCAAAGGTCAGGCGCGGATCGAGCGGCGAGCCGCCGAGCGCGTCATGGCTGGCGGAGACCGGCGCGATCGCGGTGGCGCGCAGCTCGGCCGAGGGACGGCCGTCCATGCGCTTGGCCTCGATCGGCGCTGGCGCTTCCTTGAGCGCAATGGTCGGGCGCACAGCGGTGCGCACGGTGAGGTCGATACGATGCACTTCCGGCATCTCGGCCTGCCAGCAGGAGAGCACGCGCTCGGCATAGTGGGCTTGAATCCAGCTTTTCAGGAAGCGCGTAGGGACCGACAGCCGCACGCTCTCGTCCTGCACCCCTTCGAGATCCATGCGCGCAAACCAGCTCGTGTAGACGTCCTCACCAACGCTTGAGCGCAGTCGCCCCTTCACGCGTGACCAGCGATCCTGTTCCGATGTCATCGTTTGTAACTTTTCTTTGGAGATAAGGTGTTGCGTTGCGAGTGCCGTTGCAGGTTTCCTGCCACGGCACGACCTCAAGCGAGGCCATCCTGAAGGCAAAGGTCATCCGTTCGGCGCGAACGCCGCGAGGCAGACCAGTGATGTCAAGAATGGAGGGTTCGCGAGGTCAGCGCGTACTCAGCGCGGAAGGACTCGCCGGAGGCTGGTCGGACGACGAATTCGAAACGGCATCGTTGGATGATGATGTGTGATTCAATACCGCGTTACGTTCGTTCGACATGGTGCCTCCCCGTCCTGCCGTGATTGCGCACGGCAAGGTCCTGCGTGTCGCCTATGAACTTCGTGCAGGAACTCCACATTCCCAACGCGAAGTCCGCCCGTCGTTCCTAACTCGTCCGGGTGGCGCTGCCTTTGCGCTTGTCGGGTCGCCCGTTGCCGTCTCTCCGTCGCGCCTGAACGCAAACGAGACACGAATGCCCCGCTTGGAGAAATTTGCACAAAGCACCACCGTTCCCATATTGCTAT
Organism: Bradyrhizobium sp. UFLA05-109; assembly: GCF_054185165.1. NCBI lineage: Bacteria > Pseudomonadati > Pseudomonadota > Alphaproteobacteria > Hyphomicrobiales > Nitrobacteraceae > Bradyrhizobium > Bradyrhizobium sp. UFLA05-109. The sequence continues at coordinate 44,294 of NZ_JBBIAR010000039.1, forward strand.
GGGTTTCAAACCGACAATCGCTTGGTAAAGCGTCGCCCACGTGCACACCGCCGCCGATTTGCACGCTCGCCCCGTTTCCAAAACCGCGCTGGTCTCAAGATCGTGGGCGCTGCGGACGGCTTTAAGAAATACACGATGCGGGGAGACTCGCAACGGAATTGATTCACAGTTGAGGAGCTTAAATCCTGATCTGCGTTAACGTGCGCGCAGAGTTGTTCACAGGGTCGAGAACCAAGTTTTTGAATCGCCGTGCAGAATCGAAGGCAATGCGCGTCATGTGACAATTCTCCGACGGCGCGCAAAAAAAATTTACAAAAGCGTCACGCGAGTGCCGTGCGAGCCAATTTTCCAAATGCTTCCCGTCACTATGTGGATAAGTGATTATCGAGACATCGTTTTTCGAGTCTCGTTTTGCAGGGTAACCCTGTCGTCGCACGGCTCCCCTGGAAACTACGGTGGGCAAAATAATGGCGAGGCAGGAAGCCGTTCTGCTGTGTCCACACAAGCTTTTCGCAACTGCGATGAAAGTTTCCAGTGTGACAGAATCGCCGGCAGGTAAAATTACGGGAGGTAAAATAGCGCCGAAGAATTTTTCCAGAAGCTTCGATCAAAGTGCCTTCATCTGCCAGCAAGCTCCTGTCACAGAGCTCGGATCAAGAGCTCCGATCGCGGAGCGCCGAGCCAGACGCGCCTGCTGAGGCGCATCGCTCGCCGCCGCGCGCAGCAACAAAACGAAAAAGCCCGGCGCGTGCCGGGCTTCATCCGCGTTATGCGATATGCGGTCAGATCACTTGCCGAGCTTGGCGATCTGATGCGTCAGCCGCGACACTTTGCGGCTCGCGTTGTTCTTGTGAATGATGTTGCGCTGCGCGGCACGCATCAAGGCGGGCTCGGCGTTCGCCAGCGCCTTCAGCGCAGCGGTGCGATCGCCGGACTTGATCGCCTCTTCGACGGTACGGACTGCGCCGCGCATCTGGGTGCGACGCGACTTGTTGACGGCGGTACGACGGGCAATCTTGCGCGTCGCCTTCTTGGCGGAAGTGGTGTTGGCCATAGTCTCAAAAATCCTCTGCGGTGACCGGTCGCTTCTTGCTCGGATTAGCGCCGGCTGCTTGAACCGCGAAATCGACGCTCGGTTTTAGGGTGTTCGATTGCTAAGGCTGTTCTTTAGAACCCGCGCGCCAGCCTTACGGCTATCGCCTTATACGGTGGCCTCACTCGGCTCAAAGAACAGCGGCGGCGGGATTGCGCCCGCCGCCAGTTGGCGCCCTTATAGAGGGGGTCTACGGCACCGTCAACGGCTTCGGGGGCCGGAAAGGCTCCCCTCCCAACGCGGGAACTTCCGTAACGTACTGACGAGGTTGAATTTCCGCTCTCGCCCCGGTATTGGCTTGCGGCGTTTCGCTTCGTCCCGGCCGGACGGGCCTATTTAGGGTGATGCATGATCCGCGGCTTTTTCCGACTGATCGGCCTGTTGCTGCTGGCTGGCGGCTTCATCTTCATGGTCTATGACGGCGCCCGCTGGGTGGCGGACCAGACCCTGCGGTTCACCCGGTTCGGCCAGTTCTGGAACGATATCCATCAGTCCAGCCAGCAGGCGTTCCGGACCTGGGTCGAGGCCAAGGCCCCCTGGCTCTGGACCTCGGTGATCCGGCTGATCCTGGACCAGCCGGTTTTCGCCGTGCTCGGCATTCTCGGCATCCTCCTGATGATCCTGTTCCGGCCGCGGAAGCCCCTGATCGGCTATTCGCGGGACTGACGACCCCGGAAAGGCGGCGACGTAACAGGGCTGCCTCTCCAGGCGTAATTGCCTATATTCAACTGGTATCGCGAGCACGCCGCCTCAGGCGCCCCTGCTTGGGCGACGGACAACTCGTTTCGGAGATCCGACCATGCTGTTCATGCGCAAGACCACTGCACTCCCGAGCGCAGCCGAGGCGCTGCCGGGCCGTGCGCAGCCTTTACCCACCGCCACCACCCATTTCGTCAACGGCCAGAAGCTCAAGCCGCCTTACCCCGCGGGTCTCGAGCAGGCCGTGTTCGGGCTCGGCTGCTTCTGGGGTGCCGAGCGCAAATTCTGGGAGCTTGGCGAGGGCGTCTACGTCACCGCGGTCGGTTATGCCGGCGGCCATACGCCCAATCCCACCTATGAAGAGGTCTGCTCGGGCCGCACCGGCCACACCGAGGTGGTGCTGGTCGTGTACGATCCGAAGAAGATCTCCTACGAGCGGCTCTTGAAGGCGTTCTGGGAGAACCACAACCCAACGCAGGGCATGCGTCAGGGCAATGACGTCGGCACGCAATATCGAAGCGCGATCTACACCTATGGCGATGCGCAGAAGAAGGCGGCCGACGAGTCCAGGGCGCTCTATCAGAAGGCACTCGCAGCCAAGGGACTCAGCGCCATCACCACCGAGATCGCGCCCGCCGGCGAGTTCTATTTCGCCGAGGACTACCACCAGCAATACCTCGCCAAGAATCCAGCCGGCTATTGCGGCTTGGGTGGCACCGGCGTCTCCTGCCCGATCGGCGTCGGTGTGAGCGCGTGATCCACACCGTCATTCCGGGGCGATGCGTAAGCATCGAACCCGGAATCTCGCGCCACAACTTCTGGATTCCGGGTTCGCGCTTTGCGCGCCCCGGAATGACAGCGTGACGCACGCCGGTAATCTGCCCTCAACGCTTTATTAACCATGACGGGTGCAAGACTGGAGCCATCTCGGTTCTAGGGATGGCTCCAGTGCGGGTTGCGCGCGCGTTTCGATTGTCGATCTTGGCAGCGTCCGCCGCGCTTGCCCTTGGCGGCTGCATGCAAACCGTCGGTCCCGTCGCCGTCGCGCAGCCGCGCAGCGATCTCGATTACATGGCCTACGGTCAACCCGCCGGGCCGCAGCCGGTCGCCGTCGTCGACAATTCCGGTGGCGGTGCCATCAGCGCGCTTCGCAATTCCTTTGCCGCAGCTCCCGCGCCCGAAGCGGCCGGCTATGCCGCGCCGATGCCTGCGCCGATGCGGGTGCGCTATGACGCATCCTATCATCTCGATGCCGGCGACAAGCTGCGCGTCGTGATCTACGGCCAGGAAGGTCTCACCAACACCTACGCGATCGATGCCGGCGGCGCGATCACCATGCCGCTGATCGGTGCGGTGCCGGCGCGCGGCCGCACCACGGCCGGGCTCGCCTCCGAAATCGCCGCGCGCCTGCGCAACGGCTACATCCGGGAACCGTCAGTGGCGGTTGAGATCGAATCCTATCGTCCCTTCTTCATCTTGGGCGAAGTGGCTGCGCCCGGCCAATATCCCTATGTGCCGAACATGACGGTCGAGAGCGCGGTCGCGATCGCCGGCGGCTTCTCGCCGCGCGCCAAGCGCGACGTGGTCACCGTGACCCGCAGCGATGCCGGTGGCGCGATGCGTGCCGTGGTGCCGCTCGGCACCGCCGTCGGCCCCGGCGACACCGTCTACGTCGGCGAGCGCTGGTTCTAAATCTCTCCTCATCGTCATTCCGGGGCGCGCGAGGCGCGAGCCCGGAATCCATCTTGCCGCCGACTCCAGGCGCGATGGATTCCGGCCTGCGCCTGTCGGCGCATCCCCATTGCGCAATGGGGATGACATGCTGAGAGAGCCGTGACGATCCGCGCTGAAGACGTCCGTTCATCAGGGTTGACTGGACGCCATAGCTGCGGGGACGAAGCAACGCGATTGACCCCACACGGAAAATCCTGTCACGCCTAAAAGACAAGAAGGACCTGACACAGTATTCTAAGGTCGCCGGAACTGTGGGGATGCCGATGTTTGATGAGCTCCGAACGCTCGAGCAAATTGATGGGCAGAATTGGGGGGACCCGGAGACGGCTCCGACAGGTATGGTGGCGAGGTGCTTGCGGTTGCGTCGAACGCCGTTGAAGGATTTCACCTCGGGCGATCTGCGTATGCTGGTCAGTCAGAAGATCGGGCTATCAATACTCGTTCCAAAAGCACTTCAGCTGGTTTCAAATGAGCCGCTGTTGGAAACGGAATTTTTCCCCGGTGACCTCCTAAGCGCCTTGTTGCGTGTTGACAAAGCATATTGGTCTGACAACTCAGTCGAATTGGAACGGCTCGCGTTGATTGCTCGGGCTGTCGTGCCCCGCGGCGGTAAGATTGCCGATGAGTGCCAAGCGTTCTTGTCAGCCTGATGCAACCGGGAAGTGCCGAATTGGGCTGCGGAGTGCGGGAGGCAGTGCTAGTTCTATTCGCCGCAATCTTCCGCAGCATCCGTTCCTAGTTCAACTGAGCGAGGTTCTCATGGGCAGGCGAATTCTGTGTTTTGGCGACTCTCTCACCTGGGGGTGGATTGCTGTTCGCGAGGGAGCGCCAACGACGAGATTTCCTTATCCAGAGCGGTGGACGGGGATCATGGCCTCCAAGCTTGGGTCGGATTACGAAATCGTGGAGGAAGGTCTGAGTGCGCGAACGACGGCGATCGATGATCCGGTTGATCCGCGCCTGAACGGATCCCTCTATCTGCCCTCCGCTCTGGCAAGTCACCTTCCGCTGGACCTCGTGATCATCATGCTCGGAACGAACGATGCGAAGAGTTACTATCATCGCACGGCCTATGAGATTGCGGTCGGCATGTCGAAGCTGGTCGGCCAGGTGCTCACTTCGACTGGTGGCGTTGGCACGGTTTACGGGGCCCCGCAGGTGCTCGTCGTGGCGCCGCCTCCACTTGCGCCCGTAGCCGATCCCTGGCTCCAGGGAATGTTTGAGGGTGGCCGCGAGAAGACGGCAGAGCTTGCGACACAGTTCAGGTCCCTGGCCAACTTCATGAAGGTCGAGTTCTTCGACGCCGGAAGCGTGATCTCGACCGGCGGTCTGGATGGAATCCATTTCTCCGGGCAAAACAATGCGGATCTCGGCAACGCTCTGGCTGACAAAGTTCTAGAGATCTTTTCACGCACAGCACAGTGAATGTCGGTAGTGAAGCTTGCGCCGGTCATGGCTCGCGCTTCACCGCCTGAAATCGAGTCGCCCGTTCGGAAAGCATCCGTCGATGCGCGCCGCGTCGACCACGAGTCCTACCCAGGGACGCGTGATGCCGGGGTCCGTCAAGTTGATGTATTTTCCGATCAGGCGATGTGCACCGTCGCGCGCGGAATCGATGAGCCCGTGCCTTCGGCCATCGTCCCAGTCGAAGCGCAGATAGATCCGATTCCCTGCGACCCGGAGCTCGGCCCGGCCCTGTTTCCACTTGCCCGGCGCATCGCCCGGAATGGTCGGATCGGCACCGCCGTTCCAGCGGCTCGCCCAGGCGCCGTCGAGAGGATCAGATGGTGCAGGGATCGAAGCCCATTGTGCCGCGTTGCTGTCGTCCGCCTCGCCCGCGAGCATCACGGTTGCGGCATAATCCGTGACCTCCCGATCGGCCGCGTCGGGTACGTCCATCGTGCCAAACGGATTGCGGATGATGCGGGCTGTGGCTTGCTGCGGCATGAGCAACCTCTCGGCTTGCGACAACGTGATGCTGCAAGCCTTATAGCCGCGGCCCGCGCCGCGCCCACCCGATTTCCGTCGAGGCGGGCGCGGCATGCTGCTCACGCCTTCAGTTGGGTTTTCGCGAAGGCGGCGGCTTCATGGATCGAGGCCATGCCCTCGTCGAGCATCGGCGCGAAGAGCTGCCAGGAATGGCACATGCCTTCCCAGACCTTCAGGTCGGTCTTCACGCCGGCCTTGCGCAGCCTTTCAGCGATCCGGACGCTGTCGTCGCGCAGCAATTCCCAAGAGCCGACATGAATGAGGGTCGGGGGCAGTTTCGACAGGTCGCTGTCGAACGGCGTCACCAGCGGTGATTTCGGATCACCCTGTCCGACATAGACATTGGTGAACAGCGCCATCAGTTGCGGCGTGAGCAGCGGCGCATCCGCGATCGTGCGATAGGATTCGCTCTCGCCGGTGAAGTCGAGCGCTGGCGACATCAGCACCAGCGCGCCCGGTTGCGGCAGACCTGCCTCGCGTGCCCGCACCGCGATCGCCAGCGCAAGATTGCCGCCGGCGGAATCCCCGGTCAGGGCGATTGCCGACGGCGCATAGCCGCGATCCAGCGCCCATCTGTAGACGGCGAATGCGTCGTCATGCGCCGTCGGCGCAGGATGTTCCGGCGCCAGCCGATAATCGGCGGCGAGAACCGTCATGCCCGAGAGGCGCGCAAGATTTGCAGCCACGACCCGATGCGAGCGCGACGAGCCGAAGAAGAAGGCTCCGCCATGGAAGTAGATGATCAGGCGCTTTTCGTCTGCGCCGGCATAGCGGATCAGGTCGCCGCCAACAGGGCCCGCCGCGACGCGTTCGATCGCGATCCCGTCGGGAATGGGCGTTGGTGCATTGATGGCTTCGAACCAGGCGCGCATTTCGGCCGGGCCGGCATTCGCGGGCGGCGGGAATTGGGCGCTGATCTCGAGGATGGCCGAGAGTTGTTCGCTGGACATGGTTCCTCCTGAATGATGCCTAGCTCATCCGCACGATCGGCTTGATGACTTCGCCGGTTTCCGAGGCGTGGATCGCCTTGTTGATCTCGTCGAGCGCGTAAAACTTCACGAGCTTGTCGAACGGGAAGCGCCCCTGTCGATAAAGGTCGATCAGCATCGGGATGAACGTGTCCGGGTTCGACTCGCCTTCGACGATGCCGATGAGCCGGCGCCCGCCGCTCATGAAGTGGGTCTCGTTGAGAACGATTTCGGCGTCCGGCCCGGAGGCGCCCAGGATGCCGCATGCGCCGCGTGGACCGAGGCTCTCGACGGCGCTGCGGATCACGGCTGGAAGGCCGGTCGTGTCGAGCGCGAAGTTCAGCCCGCTGCCAGTGATCCGCATGATCTCCTCGACCGGATTGACCTTGGTCGGATCGATCGTGTGGGTGGCGCCAAGCGCCGTGGCGACACTGAGCCGTGACGGCTTGGTGTCGACGGCGATGATGGTCGTCGCGCCGACCACGACCGCAGCCATCAGGGCGGACAGTCCCACCGAGCCGGCGCCGAATACGGCGAAGGATTTTCCGGGCGAGACCCGCAACGCGTTCAGGACAGCGCCTGCCCCGGTCTGAACGCCGCAGGCGAGCGGGCCGAGCAGATCGAGCGGCACATCGTTCGGGACCTTCACTACATTGGCCTCGTGGCACAGCGCGTGGCTCGCGAAAGACGACTGGCCGAAGAAGTTGCCGTTGATGCGCTCGCCGTCCCTGGAAAGGCCGCTGCTGCCGTCGACACGTGCGGCGAAGAAGTTGCACGGGAAGAATTCATGGCAATAGGTGGTCGCGTGATCGCGGCAGCTCGGGCAGGCACCGCAGGAATTGAACGTCATCACGACATGATCGCCCGGCTTCACCTTGGTGATCGCGGCCCCGACGGCTTCGACGACGCCGGCGCCTTCGTGGCCGAGCACGACCGGTAGCGGCGTTGGCAGCATCCCGTCGCGCACGACGAGGTCGGTGTGGCAGACGCCGGTGGCGGCGACCTTCACGAGGATTTCATCGGCACGCGGGCTTTCGAGGTCGATGTTCTCGAGGCTGAGCGGCGCGCCCTTTTCGCGGACGATGGCGGCACGGATTTTCATTGTGGGGTCTCCGGTCACGAATTTCGGTTGCTGCGGTAGGAGATGGACTCGTCATCTCGTCCGGCGCGTCATGCGCCGGACGCCCTGATGAAGGTCAGAACGGGTAGGGCGTTGCTTGCGGCTTCTCGGAGATCCACATCCACTGTGTGAACTCTTCCCAGATCGCGGGGCCGGAGATGCGGCTGCCATTGCCGGAACGGCCGCGGCCGCCGAAGGGGGCGAACGGGCCGCCATTCACGGTCTGGTCGTTGATGTGGAGCTGGCCCACATTCAACCGCTCGCCGACGGCGCGTGCGCGCGCCACCGAGCCTGAGATGACCCCCGCAGCCAATCCATATTCGGAGCAATTGGCGAGCGTGACCGCGTCGTTGTCGGTCTCGAAAGCGACGAGGCAAGCCACGGGCCCGAAGATCTCCTCCTCGAAGGCGAGCATGCCGGGCTTCACGTCGGCCAGCACGGTCGCCTGATAGTAGCGGCCGTCATGGCTGCCACCGGCGAGCAGCCGCGCGCCCTTGGCCACCGCATCGTCGACGATCGACTGGATCTTTGCGACCTGCGCGTCGCTGATGATCGGTCCGAGCGCGACGCGGCCCGATGACGGATCGCCGGCCGGCAGATGGCGCGCCTTTTCGGCAATCCGGTTCGCCAGGCCTTCGGCGATGCGCTTTTGCGCCAGCACGAGGCCGGTCGACATGCAGATCTGGCCCTGGTGCAGGAATGCGCCCCAGGCGGCGTTGGAGGCCGCGACGTTGAGATCGGCATCGTCCAGCACGATCAGCGAATTCTTGCCGCCGAGCTCGAGCTGCACTTTCTTCAGATGCCGGCCGGCGACTTCGCCGACCTTGCTGCCGCCGGCGGCCGAGCCGGTGAACGAGATCATTGCGATGTTTTGATCGGCGCACATGGCTTCACCCGCGGCCGCGCCACCCGGCACGACCTGAAGCACGCTCTTCGGCAGGCCCGCTTCCTCGAAAATGCGCGCGATGATGATGCCGCCCGACACAGCCGTGCGTGGATCGGGCTTATGCACCACGGCATTGCCGACCGCGAGCGCGGCGGCGACGGCGCGGATCGACAGCACCAACGGGAAGTTGAACGGCGAGATCACGCCGACCACGCCATGCGGAACGCGCTTGGCGATGTTCGAGCGGCCCGCTTCCATCGACGGCAGCAGGAGTCCGTTGGGTTCGAGCGCGACAGCCGCTGCGTGACGTACGAAGCCTGCGCCATGTTCGATCTCGATTGCAGCCTTGGGCTGGATCGATCCGCTCTCGCGCATGATCCAGCCGATCAGCTCCTCGCCGTTCGCCTCGAGCAGATCGGCCGCCTTGTTCAGGATTGCAGCGCGCTGCTGCGGAAGCATCGAAGCCCAGGCGGGCTGGGCGTGGCGCGCCTCGCGCGCAGCCTTCGCAATGTCGGTCGCATCCCCGATGCCGACCGAGCCGAGCGTGGCGCGCGTTGCAGGATCGCTGATGTCCATCGTGCCGCCGCCGGTCGCGACCCATTCCCCCAAAAATGCCTTGCCGCGCCAGCGCTCGACGGCGATGAAATCGTGAGCCTGCATGTTCATCGAACAAACCTCCCTTATGCCCGCATGGTGCGGCGCTTGTTGACTGCCCGCGGGGCGCGATCCGCGGGTGCAGGGAGGAGGCCAAGGCGCAAGGCCGGGTGCTGATGATCGCGATGGATCACCGGCTCGATCGCACGGGAATTCATGCTCCCGCATCTTGTCGTGGAGACCGTGGATGGGCCCCTTGCTTCGCTTCCTCCCGCGAATGGGCAGGTAATTAGCAAGGCCGGTGCCAGCCGCAGCGGGGCGGATGCGCCGAGCGCCGGCCGGTCGAGATATGGAAGGCCCATCAATGGGATAGTAATTTACTTCAAGAGCCGGCGGGCCGCGGCGGGCAGGGTGACCGGGGCGGACACTTCCTGAAATGGAGAAGTTTCTCTAAGCTTGATTTTATCATTTAATGAAATTCGGGGGGCCTCGTGTCGGAGAAGGAATCGTTGGTCTCGCTGGCCGAGGCATCGCGCCGCGCGAAGGGGATCCTCAAGCGCGGGGCCAGCAGCCAGATCGAAACCGGCGCGCCGCCGACCTTCGACGATCTTGCGGAGTCCCTGCATTTCGCGCTCGGCGATGGCCGCATCTGGCTCAACGACCAGCGCATGATCCTGATGCAATCGCAGGTGCTCGGGCGCTTGCGCGCCGAGATCATCGACGCCTTCGGGATGGAAACCGCCAAGGCGATCTTCATGCGGGTGGGCTACATGCAGGGCGCGCGTGACGCCGCGCTGATCCAGAAACGCTTTCCGAACGAAGACCTGACCCACGCGCTGGCTGCGGGACCGCGTGTCCACACGCCGGAGGGTTTCGTCAAGGTCACGACGCGGCACTTCGAGTTTGATCGCGACAGGGGCACCTATTTCGGTGAGTTCTACTGGGACGATTCGTCGGAAGCGGCCGAGCATGTCGCCAGCTATGGTCTCGCCACCGAGCCGGTGTGCTGGCTCCAGGCTGGCTATCCCTCGGGCTACACCACAAAACTGTTCGGCAGGCCGGTGATCTTTCGCGAGATTGAGTGCGCAGGCATGGGGGCGCCGCGCTGTGTCGTTATCGGTCAGCATGCCGACGCCTGGGGCGACAATGCTCCGGAGCGGCAATATTTCGGTTTGGAATGGAAGAGCCGCCCTCTTTATGCCGCGGCCGTTTCTGTTGCCGAACAGGAGGCTCCTGCCGAGGTCGACGCCAAAGGCGATGTTGCGGTCGGCGTTTCGGCAGCCTTCGTTCGCACGCGGCGTCAGCTCGAGCGTGTCGCTGCCACCGATGCAACCGTGCTGTTTGTCGGCGAGTCCGGTGTTGGCAAGGAGCTGTTCTCAGGCCAGTTGCATGCGATGAGCCGGCGCAGCGCGGGCCCGTTCGTCGCGATCAACTGCGCCGCGATTCCGGAGCAGCTTGTCGAGTCCGAGCTGTTTGGAGTCGAGAAGGGCGCCTATACCGGCGCGATCGCGTCACGCGCAGGTTACTTCGAGCGCGCTTCGGGCGGCACGCTATTCCTCGACGAGATCGCCTCGCTGACTTATTCGGCGCAGGGCAAGGTGTTGCGCGCGCTCCAGGAGCGGAAGATCGAGCGCGTCGGTGGCACAAAGACCATCTCTCTCGATGTCCGGGTGGCTGCGGCATCCAACGTCGATCTCAGCGCGGAGGTGACCGCCGGACGCTTCCGACAGGACCTCTATTTCCGTCTCTGCGTTTTTCCGATCGCGATCCCACCGCTGCGCGAGCGACGCGACGACATTCCGCTGCTGATGGCGCACTTCCTCGGCGTCTACTGTGCGCGGCACGGCCGTCGCCTCACCGGCTTTAGCCGTCGTGCGACCGACGCGCTGCTCAAATATAACTATCCCGGCAACATCCGCGAATTGCAGAATTTGATCGAGCGTGGCGTCGTTTATGCTGATGATGGCGGCATGATCGATGTGGCCCATCTGTTCAGCGGTTCTGAGCTCCTGCCGCCCTTCTCGATCCAGCTTACCAGCGAGGGACGGCTTGGACGGATGCCGCTTCAGGCAGACGGCATTGAGCCGGTGGACGCGCTGGCTGCGCCGTCGTCCCAACATGGAGCATCGTTTGCGGATGTGGAGCGCGCCACCTATGAGGCGGCCCTTGCGCGCGCCGGCGGCAACGTCTCGGCCGCCGCGCGTGCTCTGAGGATCAGCCGGGCGCAGCTCGACTACCGGCTGCGGAGGCTTGGCGTGCGGCCCTAGCCGGATCGAGAAGATGCCTTCGTCATTTCAAATGCGTCGCAAAGAACGCCGTGCTGCGCGGCCAGGCGATGTCGGCGCTGGCCTTGTCGTAGCTCGGCCGTTCGTCGCAGTTGAAGCCGTGCTGAGCGCTCGCGTAGATGAAGACCTCGACGTCTGCCCGCTTGCCCTTGATGGTCTCGACGTCGGTCAGGGGAATGCCGGCGTCTTTCTCGCCGAAATGCAGCTGTGTCGGTACGTTCGGCTTCTCATCGGCAAAGCGCACGATGGCGCCGCCATAATAGCCGATCGCGGCCGAGAGGCCGGAGAGCCGCGCCGCTGCGACATAGGCGATGCTGCCGCCTAAGCAGAATCCGATGATGCCGACCGGGCCGGCGCTCTTCACCGCTTCGATCGCGGCTTGCGTATCGCGCAGCATCGCCGCCCAGTCGGGATTGGCGACGAATTTGCGCGCCTCGGCGATCTCGTCGGGCGAATAGCCCGATTGGAAATTGGGCGAGGTGCGATCGAAGATTGACGGCGCGATTGCGACATAGCCTTCCTTGGCGAGCCGGTCGCAGACCGAGCGGATGTGATGATTGACCCCAAAGATCTCCTGGATCACCACCACCGCGCCTTTCGGCGCGCCAGTGGGGTCGGCACGATACGCACCGAGCTGGAAATTGTCGGAGGCCGTCAGCCTGATGTCCTGTCCCACGAGGTTGTCCTTCGTTGTTGGTTGTTGAGTGAGTTGTTGGTTCCGAGATTTCGCTCTCTCCCCTCATCCTGAGGAGCGCGCTCTTGTGCGCGTCTCGAAGGATGGAGGCCGAGCGGCAGCAGCGGGGCCTTCATCCTTCGAGACGCTTGCTTTGCAAGCTCCTCAGGATGAGGGGAGGGCTCTGTTGCGTCCTACTCCCACATCCAGTTCTCGCCGTAGTCCTCCTTCCAGCCTGCGAGGCGACCATGGCGGAATTGCAGGAACAGGCGGTGACGGTAGGGGATGAGCCGGCTGCCGCCGAGATTGCGCAAGGCGAGGTAGATCTCGTTGCCGGGGCGTCCGCGAACATATTGCAGCGGCTGGCCCAACGCTTGCGCCGCCTGGGCGGCATCCATCCCGAAGGCCAACGGTGCGGTGTTCGACAATGTCGTGACGAAGGGTTGGCGCGGCGGCACCCATTGCTCGGCTTGGGCCGCGGCCGTCATCATGCCCAGCACTATCGCGACAGTTGTCACCATCGTCGGCTTCATCATTCAGATCCCTTCGCGGCCCGCCTCGTGCGGCAGATTTTTCAGGAAGGGGACCACCGCGTCAACAAAAGCCTGCGGCTGATCGATGTTGACGGCATGCCCGGCCGAAGGGATCACGACCTTGTGTGCGCCGGGGATTTTGGCCGCCATGTAGTCGGACGCGGCGAGGAACGGCGTGTCGTCGGCGCCGGCCACGATCAGCGACGGCACCTTGATGTCGGGCAAGAGCTCCATCACCTTCGCGTCGCGCTGGGTCAGCATGCCGCGCGCGGCGAGCGCAAGCCCCTTGGCGTTGCGGTGGCTGGCGGTCGCGCGTTCGCGGGTCGCCGATTGCAGCACGTCGAGACCCTCGCGGTCGAGCTTGTCGGCTGTGGCGCGTGCGCGCGCGTTCCAGGCCTCGCGCGCATCGTCCTTCCTGAAGCCCGGACCGGTGTCGATGATCAAGAGCGCGCGCACGCGCTTCTGATGTGCGCGATAGAAGGCGAGCGACATGTAACCGCCGAGCGACAGCCCGCCGATGATGGCGCGCTGCGCGCCGATCGCGTCGAGGATTGCGGCCATGTCGCCGACGGTCAGCGCTTCGCTATAGGCATTGGGGTCGTCGGGATAGTCCGACTGGCCATGACCGCGCATGTCCCACAGCACGAGCGTGGTGTGCCTGGCGAGTGCATCGATCTGCCCGTGCCACATCGCGGAGGTCGAGGAATAGCCGTGGGTCAGGAGCAGCGGCGGCCCACTACCGTGGACTTCGTAGTGGATCGCAACTCCGTCTCGATCGATCTGTGGCATCGCGCTCAGCCGTGTTCGTTTGTCATTTTGTAGGCGGGTTAGCGCAGCGTACCCCAGCGCTTTTGTCGCCGCACAAGAAGAGGTCGGTTACGCCTAGCGGACTGCGCTTCGCGCAGCCGCGGGCTAACCTTACGAATTTCGCCCGCTTCGAACATCCTAGCGCGACGGGTTACTTCGAGGATACTAGCTCGCCGTGATGGCATGCATGCGCCGCACGAGTTTTGCCGCTTATTCCGTCAGCCGGTTTGCACGAACGGCCTTGTCGCAACGCACAAAGGTGATGCGCGCGTTGTGTTGTTCGATCGCTTCCAGATTGCATTTGCCTCCGCAAACGAACGCGATCATTCTTGCGCCCAAGGCCGACGCCAGCCCGGTGGGTGTCGGCCAGACAAGTTGCCGCCGTAAGCGGCTTCATGCACCGGCAGGGGAAGAAAACCATGCCTACTCTCACCATCAACGGGCGGAGTATGTCCGTGGATGCGGCAAACGATACGCCGCTCCTTTGGGCGATCCGCGAGCAATTGCAGATGACCGGCACGAAATTCGGCTGTGGTGTCGGTCTGTGCGGCGCCTGCACCGTGCACGTCAACGGCGAAGCCGTCCGCTCGTGCCAGACTATGGTCGGCGACGTCGCCGGCAAGAAGATCACCACCATCGAAGGCCTCTCCGCCAAGGGTGATCACCCCTTGCAGAAGGCGTGGATCGCCGAGCAGGTCCCGCAATGCGGTTACTGCCAATCCGGGCAGATCATGCAGGCCGCTTCGCTGCTGGCGAAGAATCCGAACCCGACCAAGGAAGAGGTCGTCGCGCACATGGACGGCAATCTCTGCCGTTGCATGACGTATTCACGGATCCAGAAGGCGATCATGCGTGCCGCAACCGAGATGCGCACCGCGTCCGCGTCCGGCAACGAGCGGAGGCCCACATGAACCAGCACGTGAAGAACGTCACCCCCGAGACGACTGATCTCAGCCGCCGCTCGTTCCTGGTCGGCACTGCGGCCACCGGTCTCGTGCTCGGCTATGCCGGCGTACCCGGCGTCAGTGAGGCGCTTGCGGCCGCACCGGCCAATTTCGAGCCGAGCGTCTGGTACGCAATCTCGCCGGAAGGTCTCGTCACCGTGACCTGCGGCAAGGCCGACATGGGCCAGCACATCGCCTCCACCATGGCGCAGATCGTCTGCGAAGAGCTCGGCGCGAAGTGGAGCGACATGCGCGTGCAGCTCGCCTCCAACGACCCGAAGTTCAACGACCCCGTGCTCGGTGCGCAGATCACCGGCGGCAGCTGGTCGACCATGATGAACTTCGATGCGATGAGCCGTGCGGGTGCCGCGGGTCGCATAGCCTTGACCGACGCCGCCGCGACCGCGATGGCCGTGCCGGCAAGCGAGCTCGTGGTGCGCGATTCCGTGATCTCGCACGCGAAGTCGAAGAAGCACATGAGCTTTGCCGACGTGGTCAAGAGCGGCAAGGCGACCAAGACCTTCACGGCCGACGAGCTCAAGGCGATCACGCTGAAGACACCGGACCAGTACACCATGATCGGCGTGTCGGTGCCGCAGCTCGACATCCCCTCCAAGACCAACGGCACGGCCAAGTATGGCATCGACGTCATGCTGCCGGGCATGGTCTACGGCAAGGTGGTGACGCCGCCGGTGCGTTTCGGCGCGACGGTGAAATCGGTCGACGACAGCGACGCCAAGAAGGTGCCGGGCTTCATCAAGGCGGTCACCATCGACGACAAGACGCAGACCACCTCGGGCTGGGTCGTGGCTGTCGCCAACACCTACGCCAACGCGCGCAAGGCCGCGGACGCGTTGAAGATCGCCTATGACGGTGGTCCGAACGCGAAGCTGTCGAGCCAGTCGTTGCTGGACGAGGCGAAGCGGCTCCAGGGCCTCGACGATTCCGGCCAGTACTTCGTCAAGGACGGTGATCCCTCGGCGGTGTTCGGCTCGGCGGCCAAGGTACTGGAGGCGGAATACACCACCAACATCAACATCCACGCGCCGATGGAGCCGATGAACGCCACAGCGGAGTTCAAGGGCGAGATCCTGCACATCTATTCCGGCAACCAGTTCGCGACACGCTCCGGCGCGATCGCCGCCGGTGCCGCCGGGATCGATCCGAAGTTCGTGGTCATGCACCAGATGTGGCTCGGCGGCGGCTTCGGCCGCAGGCTCGATGCCGACATGATGGTGCCGGCGGTGCAGGCGGCCAAGGCCGTGGGCAAGCCGGTCAAGGTGATCTACTCGCGCGAGAACGACATGACGATGGATTTCTCGCGTCCGCTCACCTACCAGAAGGTGAAGGCCGGCGTGGACGGCGATGGCAAGCTCACCGCGCTCAGCCACGATGTGGTCTCGGCCTGGCCGACCGCACGCTGGGGAATCCCCGATTTCCTGTCACCCTCGGTCGACAAGAAGGGGCCGCTCGATGCCTTCACGGTGAACGGGTCGGACTTCTTCTACACCGTACCCAACCATTATGTGCGGGCGATCAAGAACGAGATGGCGCACAACGCCACCCCGTCCGGTCAGCTCCGCTCGGTGGCGCCGGGTTGGACCTTCTGGGCCGTCGAAAGCATGATCGACGAGATCGCGGCTGCGACGGGCAAGGACCCCGCCCAGTTCCGCATCTCGCTGCTCGATGGCGCGGGCAAGAACGACGGCGGCGCGCAGCGGCTGCGCAACACGCTGCTCACCGCGATGGGCCTTGCCGGCTACGGCACCAAGAAGCTGCCCAAGGGAGAAGGCATGGGCGTGGCCTGCGTGTCGTCGCAGGAACGTGCGACCGCAAGCTGGACGGCTTGCGTCGCGCACGTCGCCGTGGTGCCCTCGGGCGAGGTGACGGTGAAGAAGCTCACGGTTGCGACCGACGTCGGCACGCAGGTGCATCCCGACAACATCCGCGCCCAGGTCGAGGGTGCGGCGCTGTGGGGCCTGTCGCTTGCGCTGTACGAGAAGGCGACGCTGAAGGACGGTGGCATCGAGCAGACCAACTTCGACAGCTACACGCCCTTGCGCATGAGCCAGATGCCGGAGGTCGCGGTCGCAGTGATCGCCAATGGCGAGAAGGCGACCGGCGTCGGCGAACCAGCGGTGACGGTGGTCGCTCCGGCCATCGGCAACGCCATCTTCAACGCCTCGGGCGCGCGCGTCCGCAGCCTGCCGATCACGGCCGAAGCCGTGAAGGGCAACATGAAGGCGTAAGGCAGGCCACTGGCTGTAATTGAGACGATCCGCCGGAGGGCACCCTCCGGCGGATTTTTTGTGCGATCCGTCTTGCCACACACTCAGCGTCATGCCCCGCGCAGGCGCAGACGGGGCATCCAGTACTCGGCAGCCTCTCCGTATCCCATCGCCGCTTCTGGAATACTGGATCACCCGCTTGTCCACGCGCTTCCGCGTTTGGGGTGAGACATGGATGCCCGCGACAAGTCCGGGCATGAAGCGTTGAGAGAGCCGTGCAACTCTTTCTTGCTCCTCATGCTGAGGAGCCGCGGAGCGGCTCCTCGAAGGATGAAGGCCGCGGTGCAGCAGCAGGGCTCTCATGGTTCTCGCGGCGATGCGGATCATCGTCCGCTAGACGGCGCTTGCGCGCCTCCTCACCACAAAGGTCCTACAGCTTTGCACGCTGCGCGATGCCGCCGCGGATCGAGGTAAGCTCTGCTTCATCCCAGATGCCGATCAGGAACCCGCCCTTCACCTGGAGCTGATTGTCGGCATAGGTCGCGATCTTATCAGGGGGGGTGGTGATGTGACCGCTTGGATGCAGCGCCCAGTCGAACAGCTCGGCCTGAAGCCTTGCAATGATGCCGGCGCAACCAGGATCATCGCCGCGATCAATGAATTCATCCGGATCGGTCTCGAGGTCGTACAGCATCGGGCGGAAGCCGGTGGCGTGGATATATTTCCAGCGGCCGTCGAACACCATGAACAGGCGGCAGCGCTCGATCGGCTGATTCAGCTTCAGCCGCACGTCCTGCATGGCGTAGTCATATTCGGAGAACGCGACCTTGCGCCATTCGGGCTTGTCGCCGCGCAGCAGCGGCAATAGCGAACGGCCCTCAAGAATGTGGCCGGGCACCTTGCCGCCAAAATAATCGACGAAGGTCGGCGCAAGATCGATGCCCTCGACCAGCGCATCGCATGTCGTGCCGCGTGTCGCGTCGGCGTCCTTCGAGGGATCGATGATGATGAGCGGGATTTTCGCCGACTGCTCGTGGAACAGATCCTTCTCGCCCATCCAGTGGTCGCCGAGATAATCGCCATGATCCGAGGTGAACACGATCATGGTAGTTTCCAAGAGGCCGTGCGCCTCCAGGAATTTCATCAGCACGCCCATCTGATCGTCGATCTGCGTGATCAGGCCCATATAGGTCGGGATCACCTTCTCGCGGGCCTCGTCGCGCGCCATGTTGCGGGAGTAGCGCATGTCCATATAGGCGCCGAACACCGGATGCGGGTTCTGCCGCTCGCGCTCGGAGCGGATCGCCGGCAGCATGTCCGACGTCTTGTACATGCTCGCGTAGGGTTCGGGCGCGATATAGGGCCAATGCGGCTTGATGTAGGAGAGGTGCAGGCACCACGGCCGTCCATCGCTCTCTGCCTCGGTGATGAAGTCCATCGCGCGGCGCGTCATGTAGGGCGTCTCGGAATGTTCGTCCGGCACGCGCGCGGCCTTGTCGGCGTGGACCAGCAACCAGCCGTTCTGCAAAGACCCGTCGTCGGCAGCACCTGAATTGGCCCAATGCTCCCAGGGATTGGTCGCCTCAAATCCTTGGCCGCGCAGATACGCGTCGTATTTCGGACGCGGTCGGCCGGTCGGATGCAGACCGTCGTCGCGCTCATAGGGCTCGAAACCGCATTCGGCGACGTGCACGCCGATGATCGATTCCAAGGGGATGCCGAGCGCTTTCATGCCTTCGAGGTCGGGCGCCATGTGGGTCTTGCCGACCAGCACGTTGCGCACGCCGATCTTGCCCAAGTGATCGCCGAGCGTCGGCTCGCCGACGCGCAGCGGCCAGCCGTTCCAGTGCGAGCCGTGCGAACGCATGTAGCGCCCGGTGTAGAACGACATCCGCGACGGCCCGCAGATCGGCGACTGCACATAGGCCTTGGAGAAGAGCACGCCGCGCTTGGCCATGGCGTCGATGTTCGGCGTCTTCAGCGTCGGATGACCGGTGCAGCCGAGATAGTCGTAGCGAAGCTGGTCGCACATGATCCAGAGAACGTTTTTCGCGCGCGACATGCCTCGGCCCTGCTTCTTATTGATTGCTTGATGCTGCGCTAACGCGGCGGCGAAGACAAGCAGCGGGACTCAACGCTCGACGTCGACCGACCACGGCTCCGCTTCGGCCGCGCTCTTGGCCTTGCTGGACACCGGGCTTTCGCCGATCACGTCTGCAAGCACGCGCAATGCTTCCTTGACGCCCTGGCCGGTGGCGCCGGAGAGCAGCAGCGGTGTCTTCTTGGCAGCGCGCTTCAGGCGGTCCTTCTGCTTTTTCAATTCATCCGGCTCGACCGCGTCGATCTTGTTCAGCGCGACGATCTCGATCTTGTCGGTCAGCAGCCCGCCATAGGCATCGAGCTCCTTGCGCACCGTCTTGTAGGCCTTGCCCGCGTGCTCGCAGGTCGCGTCGACGAGATGCAGCAGCACGCGGCAGCGCTCGACATGGCCGAGGAAGCGGTCGCCGAGGCCGGCGCCCTCATGCGCGCCCTCGATCAGACCCGGAATATCCGCCAGCACGAATTCGCGGCCGTCGGCATTCACGACGCCGAGCTGCGGATGCAGCGTGGTGAAGGGATAGTCGGCGATCTTTGGCTTTGCCGCGCTGACCTTGGAGAGAAAGGTCGACTTGCCGGCATTGGGAAGCCCAACCAGGCCGGCATCCGCGATCAGCTTCAGCCGCAGCCAGATCCAGCGCTCTTCGCCGGGCTGGCCGGGATTGGCGTTGCGCGGCGCGCGGTTGGTCGACGACTTGAAATGCGCATTGCCGAACCCGCCATTGCCGCCTTCGGCGAGCACGAACTTTTCGCCGACCTTGGTGAAGTCGTGGATCAGCGTCTCGCGGTCCTCATCGAAGATCTGCGTGCCCATTGGGACCTTCAGCACGATCGCCTTGCCGTTGGCGCCGTGGCGGTCCGAGCCCATGCCGTTCTCGCCCTTCTGGGCCTTGAAGTGCTGCTGGTAGCGATAGTCGATCAGCGTGTTCAGCCCGTCGGCGACTTCGATGACGACATTGCCGCCGCGGCCGCCATTGCCGCCGGAGGGACCGCCGAACTCGATGAACTTCTCGCGGCGGAACGCCACGCAGCCGTTCCCGCCGTCACCGGAGCGGATATAGACCTTTGCTTCGTCGAGGAATTTCATGGGCCATAGGTAGGGCAGGGGAGCGGGCGCGGCAACCCGAACTTGTCCGGGCGGAGGCCGAAATTTAAGTGATTTTCGGCCCTTGCTTAACCGTTGGGGCGTCCGGCGGTCGACGTGATATAGGCGGGAGGGAGCAGGGAGTGGAAATGAGGCGGCGGGAGTTCATTGCAGGCGCCGTGTCGGTCGCCATGCTGTCGCGGGCCGGCGCACAGACGGCGCCCGGCGGCAAGCGGCTTGCGATCTACAGCCCGTCGGAGCCGTCATCCCTGATGCACGAGGACAGCACCAGTCGGTACTACCGCGCCCTGTTCGCCGAACTGCGCCGGCTTGGCCAGGTCAGCGGCGATACGCTCACTGTCGAGCGCTGGGGCGCAGAGAAGGCGGGCATCGGTGCGCCTGCGCTGGTCGAGGAGGTCGTCCGCAGCAATCCCGACGTGATCTACATCGTCGGGCCGGGCGCGCTTCTGTTCAAGCGCGCCACGGACAAAATTCCGATCGTGGCCCTGACCGCCGATCCGGTGGCGCAGGGGATCGCCGCGAACATCGCACGTCCAGGCGGAAATTTCACCGGCGTCAGCGTCGATACCGGCCCGTCGATCCACGGCAAGCGGATCGCGCTGCTCCGCGAGATCTATCCAAAACTCTCCAGGCTCGCCTACGTCACGCTGCGTGGTGCGTGGGAAGGTGTACAGGGACCGAGCGTCCGCGCCGCTGCGACCGCAACGGGAACCGAGGTCATTCCATACCTGGTCGAATTTCCGACGACCGAGGCGAGCTACCGGGACCTGATCGCAGGAATTCGTCCCAGCGGCGCCGACGCAGTCATGATCGGTGACAGTCCTGACGTGATGGCGAAGCGAACGGTGATCACGGCACAGATCGCGGCCGCAGCACTTCCTGCCATCTACCCGCTGTCGGAATTCGTCGATGTCGGCGGTCTCATGACCTATTCCTTCGACCTCGTCGAACTGAACAAGCGCGCCGCCAACAACATCGATGCCATTCTGCGCGGCGCGTATCCCGGCGATATCCCGTTCTATCAGGCGTCCAAGTTCGAGCTGGCGTTGAATCTGAGGACGGCGAAGGCACTGTCGCTGGATGTGCCCGCGACGCTACTCGCGAGCGCCGATCGCGTGATCGAATAGCAGTCAGGTCGACCGCCGTCGGATCAGGAATTTCTGGGTCCCCTCTAGCACCAGCTCCTTGCGCTGATTGTAGACGGTGCTCGCGAGCGTCACCACGCCCGTCGTGCGTCCCGGCACGAGTTCGGTCACCTCCAGCGCGGGATAGATCGTATCGTCGGCGAACACCGGCTTGAGAAAGCGGCTCGACTGCTCGAGGAAGCCGACCAGCGACTCCTCGACCATGAAGGGAAACAGGCCTGCGCCGGGCGCGGTGTGGATCAGCGTCTGGAAGCCGTGAGCGAGCAGGTTCGGCATGCCGCGGGCGCGGCAATATTCGACGTCATAGTGCACCGGGTGGGTGTCGCCGCTCGCGGTCTGGAACGCGGCGAACACGGCCGCGGTCTGCGTGCGGCTCGGGAGCACGAAGCGTTCGCCGAGGGCGAAATCCTCAAACCAGCGTTGCGTGGGGATCATGCGATGCCGGGTCGGATCGAACGCGGTCATATCTGCTGCTCTCTTGCCGAAGATACCAATCGCTACCGCGACGCGAAGAGTGCGACAATACGTTCAATTCGTCATGACCGGGCTTGTCCCGGACATCCACGCAGCTAAAAGGCGCCAATGCCTCTCTTCAAGAAACTCTCCGCCTACGACGACCGCTCGGCGCGGCTGGCCGGCATCGCGCTCATGGTGTTGTCGATCTTCCTGTTCTCGTTCGGCGATGCCATGGGCAAGTTCATCGTCGCGACCTATTCGGTGGGGCAGCTCTTGTTTCTGCGCGCCTGCGCGGCCTTGCTCGTGCTGGCGCCGTCGATCTGGCGGCAGCGCCACGAGTTCACCCATCTGGAGCGGCCGTGGCTGCAGCTCTTCCGCGTGGTGCTCTCGACGCTGGAGGTGGCGGCCTTTTTCCTCGCGACCGTCTATCTGCCGCTCGCCGACGTCATCACCTATTATCTGGCAGGTCCCATTTTCGTCACCGCGCTGTCCGCGATCTTCTTGGGCGAGCAGGTCGGCTGGCGGCGCTGGACCGCGATCCTGATCGGCTTCTGCGGCGTCCTGATCGCGCTCCGCCCGTCGGCGCAGACGGTCAGCCTGCCGGCGCTGATCGCGCTCGGCGGCAGCCTGTCGTTTGCGACGCTGATGCTGGTCACGCGCTCACTTCGCGAGACGCCCGACATCGTGATGGCCTCCTCACAGTTCGGCGGCACGTTCCTGCTCGGGCTCGCCCTGTCCCTATTTCACTGGGTGCCGCCGAGCGCGGGCAGTCTCGTGGTCTTTGCGCTGGCAGGATGCACCTCGGTCGCCGCGCTCCTGTGCGTCAACCGCTCGCTCAAGCTCGCGCCCGCGAGCGTGGTGGTGCCCTATCAATACTCGATGATCGTCTGGGCCGTGATCTTCGGCTTCGTCGTGTTCGGCGACGTCCCCTCGATCGCCACCATCATCGGCGCCGCCATCATCATCGGCGCGGGCATCTACATCTTCCTGCGCGAACGGGACTTGGGTCGGCAGGACACGCAGGTTAATCCGCCGGTGTGAGTGCAAATGCGACCGTCGGCCCGGAACGCGCGAAGCGCGAGCCCGGGACGACGATCGTGACTGTGGCGTCGCTCGCGCCTTACCTGACCCGCCTCGCGCTGCTCCAGCTCTTCAGCGAGGACCACACGCCGCGCGACAGGCGGAAGCAGTCGACGGGCGTCGAGGAGCCCAGCGCGTAGAAGCGATGCAGCTGGACGCCGCTCCACTGGAAGCCGCACTTTTCCAGCACGTTGCGCGAGGCCGGATTGGTGACGCGCGCGCCGGCGTAGAGATGATCTTCCGAAAACTCCTCGAAGAAGAAGTCGATCGCCCCGCGCGCAGCCTCGGTGGCAAAGCCTCTTCCCCAATGCTCGACACCGAGCCAGTAGCCGAGCTCGGCTGCATCCGGCGTCGAACAGTCGATTCCGATCATGCCGACGGGCGCATTGTCATGCTCGATCAGGAACGCGGTCTCGCTGCCGAGCTCCGCAGTGGCGCGGACGAATTCCACGGCATCGTCGTGCGAATAGGGATGCGGCAGGCGGCGCGTGTTCTCGGCGATGCGGCGGTCGTTGGCAAGGCGCGCGATCGCCTTGACGTCGGCGAGCGTCGGCTTGCGCAAGGTCAGCCGCTCGGTGGCGACGACATGAGGTCTCGCCTCGCGCAAGATCGTGCTCGAAAAGTCCTGCAACATGTCCGGCTCCGTCAAAGACTTTGAGTCAAAACGAAAAGGGGAGGCCGGTTTCCCGCCTCCCCTGGAGCCTTCGATCTTTTGATCTCAAGGACTCCGCCGGTTTGGTCAGGACCCGGCGGACTCCAATTTGATCCACCGTATTATTCAGCCGCCTCTGCGATCGGAAGCACCGATACGAATGTGCGGCCGTTGGCTTTAGCCTGGAACGCAACGCGGCCTTCAACCTTGGCGAACAGAGTGTGGTCAGTGCCCATGCCGACATTAAGGCCGGGATGCCAGGTGGTACCGCGCTGGCGCGCAATGATGTTGCCGGGAATCACACGCTCCCCGCCGAACACCTTGATGCCGAGGCGCTTGCCCTTCGAATCGCGTCCGTTGCGCGATGAACCGCCTGCTTTTTTGTGAGCCATGGCTCGTCTCCGAAATCCTGCGTATCTCTAGATCAATTCCTTGACGGAATCATTTCACAATTTCTCACGCATCAATTTGTGAATTGGCGTGATCAAAGTTTCGCTATTCAGCGGCTTCCTTCGCCACCTTCTCCTTCTTCGGACGCGGCCCCTTGGTGGGCTTGGCGTTTTCGGTCAGGATCTCGGTGACGCGGAGCACGGTGATCTCGTCGCGATAGCCGCGCTTGCGGCGCGAGTTCTTGCGGCGGCGCTTCTTGAACGCGATGACCTTCGGCCCGCGCTTGTGCTGGAGCACCTCAGCTGCCACGGACGCGCCCGCAACCGTCGGGGCACCTAGGACCGGCGTGTCGCCGCCGACCACCAAAACTTCACTCAACTGCACGATCGTGCCGACTTCGCCGGCGATCTTGCCAATTTCCAGGACATCATCCGGAACGACGCGGTACTGCCGGCCGCCGGTTTTGATGACTGCGAACATCGTTCTCTTCCTTCGTGTTCAATCCCGGCCTTTCGGACTTTCGTCCGGGCCGGCTTTTTGTCAGTCGCTATGGGTTTTCAGCGTTCTGCGCGGGTGGGGTATGACCCTCAAAATCCACGCAAAAACAAGCGGCGCGAGAAACGCCCCGCGCCGGCTGCGGGGACTTATAGCGGCCGAACGACCGGAGTCAAGGAAAACCGGGCCAAAAAGGCTCCGAATTTGAAGCATTTGCGCGGTTTTTGCCGTCAAGCCGGCTGGCACGGATAATTGGCCGCACCTGCAACCAACGAGTTCCCCCGCCGTTGTCATCCCGAATTTCAAAGCGGGCAAGGGCTCCATGGCAGACGAGCTGGTTTTGACGACGGGGATCGCGCAGCACGGCGCTGCCCGCCTGCCGTCGGTGGACGTCGACAGTTTTAACGCCGAGCTGAAGGACGAGGACGGCTTTCTCGGGGACCGCGCCAGCAAAAGCGCATTCCGGGCCATCCTGGACCATTGGCGCAAGCCGCTGCGCAAGACCGGCGAGGACCCCTTTGGCGACGAGCCCTCGGACAAGATCGCCAAGAAGACGCTGGATGACATGCTGATCGGCGACGATACCGAGGCCTCCGCCGTGGTGCACAGCGCGATCGAGGATTTTGCCCAGGAGCTCGCCTACGTCACCCGTCGCTTCCTGAAGACAAAAGCCTGGGCGAAGACCGAGCGCATCGTGGTCGGTGGCGGTTTTCGCGACAGCCGCCTGGGCGAACTCGCGATCGCCCGCGCCGACATCATCCTGAAGGCCGAGGGTTTCAAGGGCGACATGCTGCCGATCCGCTTCCACCCGGACGGGGCGGCCCTGATCGGCGCGCTGCATCTGGCGCCGTCCTGGATTTTCGAGGCCCATGACAGCATCCTCGCCGTCGATATCGGCGGCACCAATATCCGCTGCGGCGTGGTCGAGACCCGCTGGAAGAAGGCGAAGGATCTCTCCAAGGCCTGCGTCTGGAAGTCCGACCTGTGGCGTCACGCCGACGACGAGCCGACCCGCGAAGGTGCGGTAAAGCGGCTCACCAAGATGCTGAAGGAGCTGATCGCGGTGGCCGACACCGAGGGGTTGAGGCTCGCGCCTTTCATCGGCATTGCCTGTCCCGGCGTGATCAAGGAGGACGGCTCGATCGAGAAAGGCGCACAGAATCTCCCCGGCAATTGGGAGAGCAGCAAGTTCAACCTGCCGGCGAGCCTGGTCGAAGGCATCCCGGTCATCGGCGAGCACGACACCGCTATCCTGATGCACAATGACGGCGTTGTGCAGGGGCTTTCCGAGGTGCCGTTCATGCAGGACGTCGAGCGCTGGGGCGTTCTCACCATCGGCACCGGGCTCGGCAATGCGCGCTTCACCAACCGCCGCAAGGAGGGGGCGAACGGCAAGGACCGTAACTCCACGGATAACGGGAAGAAGAAGGCCAAGGAAACCAATAAGGAAGCCAACAAGGAAAACAACAAGGAGAGCAGGTAGAACGACGAGGAGTAACCTTGACTGGTTAGGTTAAGGCGCGGATTGCGTTGCAGCACGCCGCGCGGTCGCTACGGTCCATCCGTCGCCTCACGCCGGCCGGCGAAGCCGCCCTTCTCGGCCTGCAATTTCAATGAGCGGCAACGGGACCGCCAGTGTTTACCGCGTCTGGCGGTCCCACCCGTGCGGCTGTCGCGGCGCCGGCCCGTTGCTTCCCAGCCCCGTCGCTTCCCAGCCCCGTCGCTTCCATTGTGATTCGCTTCCACAGGGCTTGGTTGCGCTCCGCTGGGTTTGCTACGTTTTGGCACAATCTGCACTTTGCACCCGTTCTCTCCGGTCTAGTATTACCGCATGGGGAACGATCTGGTGTTTCGTATCACGGTCATCGTCCTGGGAACGCTGCCGGTCGTGCTGACGGCTTTGGCCCTGCTCGGCGCTCCATTCGGAGAGTGAGCGCCCGATCCGGCGCTGGTGCAGGACCGTGCAAATTGGCGCGAAACCGGCTCTCGGACCGGTTTTGCAGCAGCTTTCCTGCGCGCACCATCCACGAGGCGCGGGATTTTCGTCCCGCCCGCCTTGTCTGACCCGTCATCCTCGCCTAGAACACGCCCCGACCGCACGGGGCTACCCCGATTTGGCGCCTTCAGGAGAGGTGGCAGAGTGGTTGAATGCACCGCACTCGAAATGCGGCATAGGTGCAAGCCTATCGGGGGTTCGAATCCCTCCCTCTCCGCCATCCGAACGCCATTCCGGTAAGCCGTCCGCCTACAGCCCTCGAACGGCTTTGCCTCACCGCCACCCAAGCGCCGGCGCGACGTGCTTCAGGATCGCTTCGATCGCATGGGCGCAGTAGGCGACGCCCAACTGATTCGGGACAGTGAGCAGCAACGTGTCGGCTTCCGTGATGGCGTCGTCCTTGCGGAGCTGCTCGATCAGGACATCCGGCTCGGCGGCATAGCTGCGGCCAAAGATCGCACGCGTTTGCGGGTCGATGAATCCGATCTGGTCCTCTGCTTCGCCGCCACGCCCGAAATAGGCGCGGTCGCGATCATCCATCAGCGCGAAGATGCTGCGGCTGACCGAGACGCGCGGCTCTCTGACGTGGCCGGCCTCCTTCCAGGCGGCGCGGTAGGCACGGATCTGGGCGGCCTGCTGCACATGGAAGGCCTCGCCCGTCTCGTCGTTCTTGAGCGTCGAGCTTTGCAGGTTCATCCCGAGCCTGGCCGCCCAGACGGCGGTGGCGTTCGAGCCGGCACCCCACCAGATCCTCTCGCGCAGGCCCTGCGAATGCGGCTCGAGGCGTAAGAGGCCGGGCGGGTTCGGAAACATCGGCTGCGGATTGGGCTTTGCAAAACCTTCGCCGCGCAGGAGGTCGAGGAAAATCTCGGCATGACGCCGGCCCATGTCCGCGTCGCTTTGGCCTTCGGCCGGCTGATAGCCGAAATAGCGCCAGCCATCGATCACCTGCTCCGGCGAGCCGCGGCTGATGCCGAGCTGCAGCCGTCCGCCGGCGATCAGATCGGCGCTACCTGCATCCTCCGCCATGTAGAGCGGATTCTCGTAGCGCATGTCGATCACGGCAGTGCCGATCTCGATACGGCTGGTCCTTGCCCCGACCGCTGCCAGCAGCGGAAAGGGAGAAGCGAGCTGACGCGCGAAATGATGGACGCGGAAATAGGCCCCGTCCGCGCCCAGCTCCTCGGCGGCCATCGCGAGCTCGATGGATTGCAACAGCGTATCCCCAGCCGAGCGGGTCTGCGATTGCGGCGAGGGCGTCCAGTGCCCGAACGAGAGAAAGCCGATCTTTTTCATGCTGCCAATCTAGTTATGTCCGGGCCGGTTTACGATGGTCATTGCGAAACGACTGTTTCGAGCTTGCTCGAAATGGGCGGCTCCAGCTATTTTTCAACCTCTGGTGTCGCTCCTCCAAGCAAGACTTGGTGCCGAAGTTCACACGGTTGCCTGGCGGTCCGGGAAACGATGCGATGGCGGACTGGCTTACTCACTTTCTCTATTCGTTTGCGAACCAGGCCGGTGCCTGGTTCGTTGGCATCGTCTTGACCGCGCTCGGATTGTTTTCGACGCGTCTTGTGGAGAAAATAAAGTTCGCCCTGAACCGGGCCGACATGCGCGCCAAGTACTATGAAGAGATGGCGATCGATATCAGTCATTTCGTCTTTATCATCGACCGGCTCGTGAAGGTCTACTACGGCAGCACATGGGCAAGTAGCGACGACAAGAGCGCTATTGCGCAAGAGTACAATGAGGTGATGAACACGATTTCAAGGAAGGAATACGTCTACCGCTCATGGGTCCAGCGCTTCTGGGACAAGGAAACCGCAGCCGCCTTCGATCTGACCATGGAAAAGATGAAGGCTGTCGACCGTCTCCTGATTCTGATCAACGAGGGCGGCAACCAGAAGGATAATCTGGAAAAACTCAATGTCGCGTTTCGCGACCTCCGCCAGACAGCCTCTGGCCTGCTTACGGCAAGCGTTAGGTGACGCAAGACCGCTAACCCTTGCGGGCCCTGGGCGAGGCAATATCCGCGTCCTAAAGCGCGATGAGACTGGGATGAATCGTCATCGCGCTTTAGGTTGTTGTTTGAACATGATCTTTTCGGAAAACCGCTCCACACTTTTCCGGATCATGCTCTAATGACGTCTCTTCGCGCTCAACGCGCGGCGCAGCACGTCCCAGATTCGCGGCTCCGTCGACTGAGCCACATTGAAACGCAGGAAGGCACTGGCCGTCTCCGACACGCTGAAGACATTCCCCGGTGCAAGCACGACGTCTTCGGCAAGCGCTGCGCGGGCGATTTCCGTCGAATCCAGTCCGTCGGGCAGGCGGCACCAGAGAAAAAATCCGCCGCGCGGCATCAGCCACGGCTCGAGGCCCAGCGCCGCGAGCTTGCGCGCCACCTCGCGCCGGGTGCGTAACAGCTTTTGCCTGAGCTCATCCATGTGCTTGCGGTAGCTGCCGCCCGCGAGCACCTTCGCGATCACCTCGGTCGCAACCGGGCTCGGACCGCCAAAGCTGGTTGCGACCTGGAGGTCGACGAGATGCTCGATCCAGTCGGGCTTTGCTGCGATATAGCCGCAACGTACCGAGGCGGAGAGCGTCTTGGAAAAGCTGCCGATACGAATGACGTTGGTGAGTCCGTCGAGGGCGGCAAGGCGCGGCGACCGCTCGGATTCGAAATCGGCAAAGATATCGTCCTCGATGATCGTCACATCATGTGCAGCGGCGGCGCTCAAGACGCGATGCGCGGTTTGCAGCGACAGCGTCGCGCCGGTCGGATTGTGGAGCGCGGAATTGGTGATGTAGAGGCGCGGCCGCTCCGCGGCGAGGATCGCCTCGAAGCGAGCGACGTCGGGGCCCGACGCCGTGTAGGGCACGCCCATGATCTTCACCTGATGCGCGCGCAGCAGTGCGCGAAAATTGAAGTAGCAGGGATCATCGACCAGCACCGTGTCGCCGGGCCGCAGCAGGAAGCGGCAGACGAGGTCGGTCGCTTGCGTGCCCGAGCCCGTGAGCACGAGCTGGTCGATCGAGGCCTCGATGCCGTCCTCGGCAAAGCGAGCCAGCAGATATCGGCGCACTGCGATCGAGCCGCGCGTAGAGCCATAGTCCGTGAGCACGCTGTCATCGCTACGGGCGATCGCGCGAAAAGCACGGCGCAAGGCCGCCTCCGGCATCCAGTCCGCCGGCAGCCAGCCACAGCCGGGCTTGAGCGTGGCCGAATCGGCATCGAGCGATTGCCGTGACACCCAGAACGGATCGACGGCGCGGTCGCGGCGCGGCTCGACATCGGTGAGCGCCAGCGGTGGCATTGTTGTCGCGGAGACGTAGAAGCCGGAGCCACGACGGGCACGGATCACGCCTTCCGCTGCGAGGCGATCATAGGCCTCCACCACGGTGGAGGGCGAAACGCCCATGCTCGCGGCCAGCTTGCGGATCGAGGGCAGGCGATCGCCCGGGACAAGCGCGCGGCCCGCGACCTTGGCGCGGATGGCGCTCATCACCTCTAGGGTGCGCGCCCCGCCGCGGCCTCTGGTTTGCATCAGCTCGTCCAAGTGTATGGGCTTCCATACCGATACAGTTTGACCAGATTGTATGGGATTGTCGCTGGTTCTGCCACCCTCAAAAGGCCAAGGTCGACCACGGGAAAGCGAGGCGACATGCAATCGGCCGGCAACGGGTGGGGCAACGGACTTCTGGGCGTCGTGATTTTCAGTGGCTCGCTGCCGGCGACGCGCGTCGCGGTCGGCGGCTTTTCCGCAACCTTCCTGACCTCGGCGCGCGCGGTGATCGCCGCGCTGTTGGGAGCGGCGCTGCTTGCCCTGCTTCATCAACAGAGACCCGCGCGAAAAGACCTTGCCTCGCTCGCCATCGTCTCGCTGGGCGTCGTGGTCGGCTTCCCGCTGCTGACGGCGCTGGCGCTTCTGCACATCACCTCGGCACGTTCGATCGTCTTCATCGGTCTGTTGCCGCTTGCAACCGCCGTCTTCGCCGTACTGCGCGGCGGCGAGCGGCCGCGATTGCCGTTCTGGTTGTTCTCGATCCTCGGCAGCGCGACGGTTGCGGGTTTTGCACTGTCGGGCGGCGGCGCGGGCTCACTCAGCGGCGATCTGCTGATGGTCGCCGCGATCCTGCTCTGCGGCCTCGGCTACGCCGAAGGCGCGACGCTGTCACGCCGGCTCGGCGGCTGGCAGGTCATCTCATGGGCGCTCATTCTCGCCCTTCCGCTGATGCTGCCGGTCGCAATCATGTCGTTGCCTCCAACATGGGACAACATCGGCGCGCCGGCCTGGATCGGCCTTGCCTATGTCTCCGTCTTCAGCATGTTCGTCGGCTTCGTGTTCTGGTACCGCGGCCTCGCTCTCGGCGGCACCGCCAGCATAAGTCAATTGCAACAGCTTCAGCCGTTCTTCGGCCTCGCGCTGGCTGGCCTCGTCCTGCACGAGCCAGTGGCGTGGACGATGATCGCAGCTACCGCGCTCGTGGTCGTCTGCGTCGCGTTTGCGCGGCGGTTTGCCTGAGGCCGTCGCCTTACCCCCGTACCGTCTCCGTCCGCGTCAGCGCGATCTTCATGCGGGTCACCGCCATCTGGTGCCATTGCGACGCGATCACCAACGTTGATCTGGATCAACGCCTGCTCTGGCACGTCGTGGCTGCTTGCATGAGTTGCCGAATACCGGGGGCGATGCATCATACGTCCCCATCGTTGCCGTTGCTGCCTTTGCGATGATGAGCACTGCATTCGCATAAAGAGTACTACCCCTCACGTCTCGCTGCTGCGGCGGGGTGAGGCAGTATTCGGATCCTTTCGAACGACTGAAAGTGATCCGTCGATCGTTGCTGGCACGCATAGTCAATTGAATTTGGAGTCGAACTGGCTGCCCGCACCCGCCGGCAAGTTCATTCTGATGCTGCGGATGTATTGGCCGAACGAGAAAGAGCCTTCGATTATCAACGGCACCTGGTCTCCGCCGGCTGTCAGGAAGGTTGCGAGCAGCTGACCGCAAAGGACCGGCAAACGGGAGCGGTGGAAGGAGCGGATCAAGGTTTAGCAGGACCCGAGGGAGGTCAAGATGAAGATCGCACTGTTGTCGGCGGCACTCCTCGGAGGCCAATTGGTGACGCCCGTTTCCGATCGCGTCCCCCATTTGAATGTTGAGGTGCTCTGCAAGGGCACGGCGGCCGATGACAAGGCGAATGGAATCGCCTTGGGGCAGAGTTTCGACAGCTGCATGAGCGATGAAACGAAGGCTCAGCAGCAGCTGGATGTTCTTTGGTCGGCAAATGCCGGTCCTGTTCGTGATCGCTGCGAAAAGGAGGCGACTTCAATTGCCTTCGCTCAAAGCTACGTCGATCTCCTCACTTGTATCCAGGAAGGCGACCCCGCGAGCCCGCCGTCCGGAGCCCCGCAGAGGCGAGCAAGCAGGAAGCGAGATGCGAAGTAGGTCTGTCGAACCAACAAGGGAGGCTGTCATGCAATGCGGAACGAGACTGTGGTTTGCCGGCGCCGTTATCGCCTGTGCAGCGATCAGCTCTGTGCAGTGGTCAGAAGGAGATGGACTTTCATTCTCGATTCAGAGCGCGCAGGCCCGCGTCGGGCGGCCGGCGACGCCAGTGAGTGTCGCCGGCGTCGCGCGTCGAACGACGCGCCGTGCCGTGGTCGGTGGAGCGGCCGTAGGTGCAGCGACGGTTGGAGCCGCCGTGGCGGCGCCGACTTGCGCCCGCGTGCTGGTCAACGGCGTATGGGTCTGTCGCTAGAAGCGGAATGCTTTTGGTTGAATCGATTGGCCGCGGGCTCGCTCAACCTCTCCCGCTTGCGGGGGAAGTCGGCGCGAAGCGCCGGGTGGGGGCTCTCTCCATATCGGGAGTGTCCATTGCGGAAACACCCCCACCCCAGCCCTCCCCCGCAAGCGGGAGAGGGAGCGCACTTACTTTGCGGATGCAACTAGACCTTATTTGAGCATGCTCTAGGCGAACGATCTTTCCCTGGGAGGTCGACGCGGCGACCGCGCGCGTGGTCGTCTGCGTCGCCTTCGCGGCGGTTGGCGTGAGGCCGCAGCCTCACCCCTGTCCCATCACCGTCCGCGTCAGTGCGCTCCTGGCAAATTTCTTCAGCGGCATCGGCTTGCCGAACAGATAGCCTTGCACGAGGTCGAAGCCGATCTCGTTGGCGGCGACGAGGTCGGCGCGGCTTTCGATGCCTTCGGCGACGCTGCGCGCGCCGTAGTCGCGGGCGAGCTCGACGATGTGGCGGCACACGGTGCGCTTCAGCGCATCGTTGCTGCTGCCGGTGACGAAATGGCGGTCGGCCTTGAGCTTGACGAAGGGAAACCGGTCGAGACCCATCAGCTCCGGCCAGTTGGTGCCGACATTGTCGATGGCGAGCCCGATGTTGTGAAAGCGCACCTCCGAGGCAACGTCGAGCAGCAGGTCGAGATCCCGGATCACCTCGGCGCTTTCGATCTCGATCGTCAGCCCGCCAAAAGCAGGATGCGTGGGCATGCGCCGGCAGAGATCGCGCACGGCCTGTCCCTCGCGCAGGAAAGAGGCCGGCAGGTTGATCGAGAGATCGACCGGGCTCTGCCGCTCGACGAGATAATGCCAGTCCTGCAGGACGCGTTCGATCACGAACTCGGACAATTCGCGAAAGTGCGGATCGCGCTCCTCAGGAATGAAATAGGCCGGCGGCACCACGCCCCAGGTCGGATGCCGCATCCGCACCAGCGCCTCGGCGCCGCAGCGGATCAAGGTGCGCGCGTCGATCTTCGGCTGGTACCAGAGTTCGAGCCAGCCGGCATGCAAGGCTTCGCCGACATGTACGGCAGGGCTCGGCGCCGGTTCGTCCGGCAGCAGCATCGCGATGCGGTCGCGCAGCGTCTCGGCGGCAAAGGGGGTCGTCAGCGGCGGCAGCATGGCAAGGCCATATTCCTCGCCGACCTGCTGCACCGCCTTGACGATGATCGACTCGCGCGCGCCGACGGCCAAGACCTTGCCGCCAAACTCCTCGCGCACCAGGATCTCGAGAAATCGCCCGGGCTCGATGCCGTCGACGGCAATGCCGAGCAGGATGAGGTCGGGCAACTCGGTGGCGAGCAAGCCCCGGAGCTCGTCGGCATTGCCGCATTCGCTGGTGACGAAGCCGAGATCTTCCAGCACCTCGCTCATGAATGCGCGCAAGTGCCGCTTCCCGTCGGCCACACAGGCGCGTGGCGTCACTTTCCGCCGTCCAAAGGTTACAGTCTTCCGTCCGGCGAGCTCGCCCAGCCCCTCGTCCATCGCACAGCACTCCCGTTCCGTGACAGCTTCATAACGGTGAGCGCGGCTCCAAATATGGAGAGCTTCAGCATCATTGTTGAATTATTTGGGTAACGTTAAAGCCCTCATCATATGTAAAATTGTACGAATGCCGTTGAAGAAATCTTCACACTCGCGTTTGTCTCGCGCATGCGGTGCTGCAATCGTTGTGATATCCGCGGTGTCGTGCCCGCGAAGCGGCAACTCACCTGACCCAGTGAAGAGGCGACACCGCGCGCGATGTCGCCTCATAGGATAACGCCGGTATCAGTTGCTGGCAGCCTTGTCGTGCCGCGCCATGCCAACCGCCTTGTAATCGTAGGTCGGATAGAATTCGGTCCGATAGGGTCCCCACGCGCTGTCCTCGATGATGCGATTGACCTCGCGCAGCCGCGAGGCCGGCAGGCGCAGCGTGACCACCTGGCCGATGCCCATCATCACGTACCAGCTCACCACCTCGACGCCCGCTGGCGGGAAGGTTTTGTAGTAACCTTGGCTCTCGAGCTGGGCATTCAGCTCGCTCAGCGGACGCGACTGGTCGTGCTTGAAGAACACCGTGAGCATGACGGCATTGTCGGCGGTCGGCGCGGCGTTGCCCGATGGCGGCGCTGTCTGTGCAATGGCCGCGGACTTGATCGCCACTGCGCCGGCCAGCAATGCGGCCATCGTCAACGTCGTTCTCACTGATCTCATATGAAATTCCTTCCTTCCAGGCGATGCATACGTCTCTCGGCGATGCATACGTCTCTCGCACGTAGCGGATCGTGTGCACAGGTCTATCACCGTCACCCCCGCGCAATGGCGAAGCCATTGTCGCTGGAGGTGCCGGAGCGCAGCGGAGGCCTCGAAGGGCGACGGCCCGGCTGCAGCATTGGGGCCGTTCATCCCTTCGAGGCTCGCAACGCAGTGCAGATGCACTGCATTGCTCGCACCCACGACCGGCCATTTCCGTTGTCGCGTCAGCTCGTTCTGTATTCGCCTGAGATGTTCTTGCCGGTGTAGTCGGTCATCGCCGCGGTCGCGATCAGGCTGATCACGGCGCACAGCGCGACATAGGCGGCGATCGCGGTTGCCGACTGGAAGGTGCCGAACAGCCAGGTCGCGATCAGGGGCGCCGGACCGCCGGCGATGACGGAAGCGAGCTGATAGCCGAGCGAGGCGCCGCTGTAGCGCAGGCGTCCGGTGAAGCTTTCAGCGATCAGCGCGGCTTGCGGCCCGTACATCATGTCATGCGGGATCAGCGACAATATGATGGCGAGGAAGATGACCGGCTCCGATCCGGTATCGAGCATGCGGAAATAAATGAAGCCGAACACGCCGGTCACGGCCGCGCCGATCATGTACATGTTCTTGCGTCCGATGCGATCGGACACATGCCCGAACAGCGGGATCGAGACGAAGGACAGCACCGAGGCCGCGAGCACCGCGGTGAGCAGGAAGTCGCGCGACACGTTCAGCGTCTTGACGCCGTAGGCAAAGATGAAGGCTGTGAAGATGTAGAACGGCGCCTGTTCGGCCATGCGGGCAAGGGCCGACAGCAAAATCTCCTTCGGATGCTCCTTGATCACCTGCAGCATCGGCGTGCGCTCGACCTTTTGCTCCGCGACCAGCCTGGAAAACACCGGCGTCTCCATAATGCCGAGCCGGATGTAGAGGCCGACGCCGACCAGGATGAGGCTCAGCGCAAAGGGCACGCGCCAGCCCCATGCCAAGAATTGCTCGCCGGACATCTGGCTGAAGGAGAGCACGGCGAGGTTTGCCAGGAACAGCCCGCAGGGCACGCCGAATTGCGGCCAGGAGGCGATGAGGCCGCGCGAGTGATCGTTGCGTGCCCATTCCATCGACATCAGCACCGAACCACCCCATTCACCACCGACGCCGACGCCCTGGATGAAGCGCAGCACGGTCAGGAGGACCGCGCCCCAGATCCCGATGCTCTCATAGGTCGGGACCAGCGCCACGGCGAAGGTCGCGAGCCCCATCAGAAGCAGCGTGGCGATCAGCGTCGATTTGCGGCCGATGCGGTCGCCATAATGGCCGAAGATGGCCGCGCCGACGGGACGGGCGACGAAGCCGACGGCATAGATCGCGAAGGCCTCGAGCGTGCCAACCCACGGATCGGAATGCGGAAAGAACAGTTTTGCGAAAACGAGGCCGGTGACCGTCGAGTAGAGGAAGAAATCGTACCACTCAATGGCGGTGCCGATGGTGGAGGCGATCACGGCGCGGCGCAGTTGAAGCTGATGCTCGCTGTCGGGCAGCGAGACCGGATCGACATGGGAGAGGGACATGGCGGGAGCCTTTCCTTGGAGGCCGCCCCGAGCCCCTACTGTGCATGGGGTTGTTTTGGCGAAAAAACTTCCGAGCCGCCGTCACGGTTCCAAGACGATTGCCTCCGTCGGGTTCGACTTATGGAGGAACCCGGTTCAGCGGGCGGCCGAGTGTGAAGTACCTCACATGCGTCTTGCCGCACCTGCGCTATGAATGCGGTCATGCGGTGATGGGCTGCGTGAGGATCGCAGCGATGACGATGCGGCGTATGATGACGTGGTGGTTCTGGTTCGTGCTGTCGGGACGATTTATCGATCGTTTCCTGAGCCTGCCGCGCGGGCCGCGGAACTAGCCGAAAAGCTCAGCTCTGCCCAATCAGCTTCCGGAGCGCCGCCGCACCGTCCTGCACGGCATCGCGCCCCTTCCAGGCCAGGTAGGTCAGCTTGCCCGCAAGCGAGTCATGGCTGCGCAGGCGGCGCGAACCGAGGATATGGCCGACATTGGCCGGGAAGCGGCTGACCTCGGCGGCCACGAGGGAAGCGATTGCATCCATCAATTGCTGGAGGCGGATGCCCCACTCGGACGGCTCGATCTCGTCGATGCGGACCTTGAGCGCATGTTCGGTGTCATAGATCTCGGCGAGCAGGTCGCGTGCGATCAGCACCCTGTTATGCTTGAGCGCGACCCGGAGCGCGAGGCGCTTGTCGTCGAGCCGGTCGAGTACCATCGGAACCGTAATGGCATAGGGCGTGGCGGCGATGTCGGCGGCGGTTTTGGTCGGCGCGGCCCTGGTGGCGAGGCGGATCAGCTGCCAGGGCGTCTTCAGCCGCCGCGCGACCAGCGCCAGCGCAAAGGGCAGGGCCTCGGGATTGGCCTTCCTGAAGGCATCGAGGCGTGCGGTGATCTGCGCCACCTGGCCATCGTCGAACTTCGAGAAATTCTCGGGCAGCTTCTCGTTGAATTTCACCAGCGCGGCGTTCGCGCGCAGCACTTGCAGCATCTTGGTCACGTCGTCGAAGGCGAAGCGCGAGGCGGTGTATTGCCCGAGCTTGGCGCGGGCAAGCTCGGTGCCGTCGGGCGAAGCGAGCGTGTTCTCGAGGACCTTGATGACCTTGATCTGGAACGCGGTCGCAGTCTTCTGCACGTCCTTCGGGTTATTGGCGGCGACCTGGTCGTTGATCGCCTTGATGTAGTCGCGCGCCATGGTCGGCAGCAGGTCGCGGCAGATCCACTCCCAGATCGGCGTCAGCGTGTTGCGCGAGATCCGTCCCAGATTCGCGTGCTCGGGCGCCCCGTCCATCAAGAGCGGCTCGAGCGGAGCGAAGAAGGAGCGCGACGGATTGGTGGCGCGCGCCTGGGTCGAGCCGTCCTTGCGGAATTCGGCGCGCAGCTTCGCCTGGATGTCGGGCGAGCCCGGCATATCGATGCCGCACAGCTCAAGCCGCTCGAGCTCGCTGAGCAGACAGCTTCGCGACAGCGGCGTCAGCCGCTGCAAAAATTCCCAGAGCTGTTCGACCTGACTCATGGCACGCAATTTTCCGCAACTTTTCCGGAACCGTGACTGGTTCGTCGCGTGGAGGCATTTGCGCGCTCTCAACTGCGCCCCAGAAAAGCAAGTCACTGTTAATTAATTGGTAAAGTCGTACGGCATGGCCGTCCGCCGCCGCTCTGACGTTAACAGCGGAGTCTGGAAGATGCCTGAGATTTAGGCAGGTTTTGCAACCGACG
This sequence comes from Bradyrhizobium sp. UFLA05-109, assembly GCF_054185165.1. Classification (NCBI taxonomy): domain Bacteria; kingdom Pseudomonadati; phylum Pseudomonadota; class Alphaproteobacteria; order Hyphomicrobiales; family Nitrobacteraceae; genus Bradyrhizobium; species Bradyrhizobium sp. UFLA05-109. Next base: position 81,561 of record NZ_JBBIAR010000039.1, read on the forward strand.
CGCGGCCCGCTGCCCGTCTCGGCAAGCATGACTTGCGCCATCGCCCGGGATCTAGCACAAAACTGTCAAAATCACCGTAGTCTTACGGAACGAAAAGTTAACCACGATTCGGCCCGGGTTCCGCTAAACGAATCACATGGGGCATCAGAATGATCCGATCGCTGATTCGCGATCGCCGGCTTGGTACGAAAGCAGCAGTTCTCCGCACGAAGAGCTCGAACTCGCCCGGTTGAACGCCGCCCGCGCCAAGGCCTCCGAGGAGACCGCCACTGCGATCGCCCTCGAGCTCAACGGCCCCCTGACCGCCCTTCTCCTCTATATGGGCGAGATCAAGCACCACAGCGACCAGCTTTCCCCGGTGTCCGCCGATCGGGCCTATTTGCAACGCGTGGTCGAGAATGCACTGGCGCAGACCGAGCGTGTCTGCTCGCTGGTCAAGCAGCTCGGCGGCGCGCCGCGGAACGGAGTGTCAGGGACCGACGACGCCGAAGCGAAGGCCGCCCGCGCGCCGCTCGCCCTGCGCCCGGCCAGCAGCGAACCCTCCGGCTCGCACGGCTCGAAGCGGTTGACCCGGCGCGAACGCGAGGTGTTGCGGCTGATCAGCGAAGGCTATTCGAACAAGCAGGGCGCGCTGCGCATGCAGATCAGCCCCCGCACCTTCGAGAGCCATCGCGCGGAGGCCATGCGCAAGCTCGGGGCGCGCAACACCGCGGATCTGGTCCGCGCAGCGCTGCTGCATTCGATCGATTGAGGCGGGAGGCGGCGGGCCGGCTGCCAGCCCAATGTCAGTAATAGTCGTCTGCGAAGGGACGCACGCGCGAGCTCGGACGCAACGGCTTCATCTCGTCCTTCGGCGCGCTCGGGATGATCGTGATGGTCCAGCACGGCGGGATGCTCGATTCCTTTTCCAGCACGGAGCGCACGAAGCCGGTCACCGTCTCCTCGCCCGACTTCACCGTCGCCATGCGGCCGTTGAACTGAGCGATGCGGAAGCGGCGGACTTCCTTCTGGTCCGCGGTTTCATAGGTGAACATGGAAACCCTCCTGGTCTCGCGCGACGATCGCCACCTATGATTAGCCAAATGTTGATTAGCCATGTGTGAAAATCCCAAGCCGTAGAAGTACGGCGGGATTTTGCGCGAGGGATCAGGCGTCTGCCTCGCGTGCTGCGGCGTAGGCTTTCGCCATCATGTCCACCAGCTTGCGGTAGGCCTCGTCGTCGAGCGCAGCCGCGTCTCGTTCGAGCTGCTGGGCGAGCGCCGCGAGCCGCTGATAGCCGAAGCTGCGCGCCGCGCTCTTCAGCGAATGGGCTTCGCGTTCGATCCGAGCGCGCTGCTGCGCAAGGTCGAGACCGCCGAGCAGCTTCAGGCGCGCATCGGTCTCGCTCCGGAACACGGCGCGGACTTCGCCGGCCCCGTCCTCTCCGATCTCGCGCACTAGCGCCTGGAAGGCGCCGGGGTCGAGTGCCGGCTCGTCGGCAGGGGAGAATTCGGCAGACAGCAGGGCAGCAGCTTCGCGCATGAGACGGTTCTAGCAGCTGAATGTCTACGCCCTGTAAATTTCATGCCTGGTGGCGGCTTTCGGCTCATCGTGGCCCAAGCAGCCGGTCGTACTGCGCCTTCACCCTGGCGTAGCATTCGCACGCGGTCTGGCGCAGCCCGTCGAGATTGTTGATCTGGATGTGGCCGCGGCTGTAGTGGATGAAATTGGCATGTTGCAGCGTGTTGGCGACCAGCGAGACGCTGTTGCGCCGTGCGCCGATCATCTGCGCCAGGTTCTCCTGGGTCAGCAGCAGCCTGACGTCACCCGACAGGTCGTGGATCTGCAACAGGCACCGTGACAGCCGCGACTCCACGGGATGAGCGGCATTGCAGCCGGCGGTCTGCTGGACCTGCGCATAGACCGCGAGCCCGTGGCGCGTCAGCAGCGTCCGCAATGAGGAACTCCGGTCGGCCGCCGCCTGCAACCGGTCGAGGTCCATCACCGAGGCCGTGCCGCCGACCAGTACCACCGCGCCGTTCAGCGCGCTCGCATCGCCCATCGCTGAAAATGCTCCGAGCAGGCTGTCGCGGCCGATCATCGCGACCTGCACATGCTCGCCCCTGGTGAGTTCCACGACCAATGAGATCACGCCGCGATGCGGAAAGTAGGCGCGCTTGAGTATTTCGCCCGTCTCCACCAGCACGGCCTCATGAGCCAGATCGGTGATGCGCAAGTGCGGGCGGATCAATTCATAATCATCCGCCGACAAAGCAGACAGGAAACCATTGGATGGACGCACCATCGTTTCCATAACTGCCTCCCGTCGTTCCCAGCCGGCGAAGCATCCGCCATCCTCACACGGGGTTTATGGCGCGCATCATGTGCCTTCCGGGATATGTTGGCAATTGGGCATATAGCGTTCCCAGGGGCGTGAGCAGCCTGTGTGCACGTCGGCATGCACATGTAATTGCGTCACCACGACGCAGCCTGCCGGCTCATGGAGCGGATACCAGCAGCCGTCCATAGACATGTTTCACCGCGCCGTAACACGCACAGCATGTTGCCTCCAACGCATGGGAGTCCGTGATTTCGATCTGGCCGCGGCTGTATCGGATGATGCCGGCACGCTGCAACGAATGCGCCACCAGCGAGATCGCGTTGCGTCGCACGCCGATCATCTGCGCCAGCAACTCCTGTGTTAGTGGAACGGTCGCGCTGTCGCAGAGGTCGCGGGCGCGCAGCAGCCAACGCGCAAGGCGCGCTTCGGCTGGGTGTAGCGTGTTGCACAGCACCGATTGTTGTGCGTGGGCCAGCGGCGCCTGTTCGTGCCGGACCATCAGGCGACGGAACCGCGAGCTTTGATTGGCGATAGCGCAAAATGCAGTGCAGTCCAAGCTGACCGCCGTGCCAGGAAACAGCACGAACGCGTCCGCCAGCGCGGCCGAGCCGGCCAGCGCTGCGCCGCTGCCGATGACGCTGTCGCGGCCCAGCATCGCCACCTCGATCGTCTGCCTCTCTGCGAGATTGACCGTCATCGAGACCGCGCCGCGAAGCGGGAAGTAGACCTGCTTTGGCCGAGCGCCGTCCACGCCCAGAAGCATCTCCCTGACCAGCTTGACGGTCGCGAGGTGGGGCTCCAGCAGCGCGAAGTCTGCTGCATCGAGCGTCCTGAGCAATTGATTGGCTGGGCGACCGCTTGCAGTCATGCGAAATCAATCCGGCGCTGCGGTTCGTCGTCACGCCGCGCGCTGCGTGTCGTGGTGCTGTTGCACGGCTGATCCACGATACAACGCAAGTTGTGTATTGGTCTATTTACACGTTGGTGAGCAGGTTCGCCCCGCCGCATTTTCGACGGAAATGAGAAGCTACGCCGATTGCTGAATCGCAGCGGGGGAGCAGGCGCGTCGGATCCTGCGCGAACCATCATGGGGTAAGGGTCTGTTTACCTCAAATGCCCATCGCACGCGTCGCGAGCGGGACAGCAATCACCGACCTAATGGGCGGTGACGGAAGCTGATGATTTGATTCATCCGCGCGGCGCCGGCATAGCGCCTTTCACCGCCGAGGCTTTCTTTTGCGGAGCGTGCCGCGACGCCAGCGTCCGGTTTTTGTCGCAAGCCGCCACGGCGCAGCGCCAAACGACAAAGTTGTCTTCAATATCCGTATTAGCACGGAGGCCGAAATTAACGCGGCCGTGAAATGCGATGTCTAACGATCGAGGGGAGGGCATTGCGTCCGATCGTGAGAAGGCGGTCAGGCGTCACCACGACACCCTCCGCCTGGCAAAGATGCCGGTCGCGAGCGGCCGTTAGGCAGTCGCGAACAAGGCCGGGAAGCCGGCAGCGAGTCCGAGGTTGGTAAGGCGTATTCCATGGATGATCTGTTGCGGGAGTTTTTGACGGAGACCAGTGAGAGCCTGGACACCGTCGACAATCAGCTGGTGAAGTTCGAGCAGGAGCCGAACAACGCCAAGATCCTGGATAACATCTTCCGCCTGGTTCACACCATCAAGGGGACCTGCGGCTTCTTGGGATTGCCGCGGCTCGAAGCGCTGGCGCATGCCGGCGAGACGTTGATGGGCAAATTCCGCGACGGCATGCCGGTGACCGCCGAGGCGGTGACGGTGATCCTGTCGTCGATCGACCGCATCAAGGAGATTCTGGCCGGGCTCGAGGCAACCGAGGCCGAGCCCGAGGGCACCGACCGCGACCTCATCGACAAGCTGGAAGCGATGGTCGAGCAAGGCATGGCGGCGATGTCCGGCTCGGCGCAGCCGATGCAGGCTTCCGGCGCCGCACCCGTCGCTGATGCCCCGCCGCTCGCGCCGGAAGCGCCGGCCGCCGCTGCGCCGGCACCCGCAAAGGAGATGACCCAGGGCACGCTGATCGAGCAGACGCTGGAGCGGCCCCTGCGTCCGGGCGAGGTGTCGCTCGACGAGCTCGAGCGCGCCTTCCGCGAGACCGCGATCGAGGTGTCCGCGCCGGCTGCCGCTCCTGCCGCCGCACCCGCGCCGGCCCCAGCGCCTGTCGCGAAGGAAGCGAAGGCCAAGGAGGCGAAGGTCAAGGAGGCAAAAGCCGCGCCCAAGAAATCGATGGCGGATGAGAG